>NZ_JBNYXZ010000001.1:548842-630282 GCF_051380935.1 Janthinobacterium algoris
GCAACGCCAGCTTTGTGCTTGGCAATGTGGTGGGTGGCGACAGCATCACGGCCAGCGGCAGCGCCGTCTTCCTCGACAAGAACGCGGGCAACGGCAAGGCCGTGCACGCGAGCGGCATCGCGCTCGATGGCAATGCGCTGGGCAACTACAGCTTGGCGGCCACGACGGTGGAAGGCACGGCCGACATCAGCGCGCGTGCCTTGAACTATGGCGTCACGTCAGGGCAGAACCGCGTGTATGACGGCGGCAAGGACGTCAGCTTGAACGGTTATTTCGAAGGCTTGCTGGGCGTTGACCAGGTCAGCATGCAAGGCTTGCTGGGCAGTATGAGCGACAAGCACGTTGGCAATGGCAAGAGCGTCGCCTACGATGTGACGAAGGGCAGCTTGGCCGGCCAGGATGCGGGCAACTATGTGCTCAGCCCTAACTCGGGTAGCACCTCGGTCGATATCTCGGCGCGTACTCTGAACCTGAATTTCAGCGGCGTCAGCAAGACCTATGACGGCAATGCCGGCGCCGGCGTCAACATCGCCGATGACCGCATCGCGGGTGACGCCTTGACGCTGGCCGGCAATGCCGCGTTTGCCGACAAGAACGCGGGTATGGGCAAGGCGGTCAGCGTGACGGGCGTCGGTGTAAGCGGCGCCGACGCGGGCAATTATGTGCTTAGCACGCATAGCGGCAGTACCACGGCCGACATCGCCGCGCGCGCTTTGAATCTGTCTGCGGTGGCCGCCAATAAAACCTACGATGGCACGGCCGGCGCCGACGTGACCCTGGCGGACGACCGCATCGCCGGTGACAGCGTGAGCGCTACGGCCGTGGCCAGTTTCGCGGACAAGAATGTGGGCGCCGGCAAGGCCGTGACCTTGAGCGGCGCGGCGCTGGCCGGTCAGGATGCGGGCAATTACTTTATCGTTCTGCCGACCGGACTGTTGGCCAGCATCACGCCGGCCAGTCTGACCCTGAGCGGCTTGAACGCGGCCAACAAGGTGTATGACGGCACTGCCAGCGCAGCCGTCAGCGCGTCGGCGACCGGCGTGCTGGGCCAGGATGTGGTCAGCGTGGTGGGCGGCAGCGGCAGCTTTGCCGACAAGAATGCGGGCGCGGGCAAGCTGGTGACAGCCAGCGGTTTCCGCCTGGCGGGCGCCGATGCGGGCAACTACACATTGGAGACGACGGGCGGCACGGCGCAGGCGACGATTGCGCAAAAACAATTGTCCACCTGGATCGGCAGTGGCAACGGCTTGTGGAGCGATGCAGCCAACTGGGATGGCGGCGTGGTGCCGGAAGGCGCGAACGTACTGGCTGTCGACTTTGGCAACAGCAAGGGCATTGTCACCTACAGTACGGCGGCCGGCAGCACCATCCTGAAAAACTTGAATTCCGCAACGGGCTTGCTGTTGACTGGCGGTAGCCTGACCCTCGGTGAAAGCGTGCTGGACGGCTCCGTGCTGAGCGGCCTGGCCGGCCTGGAAATCAGCGGTGGCAGCTTGCTGCTGAACGGCAACCTGTCGGCGGGGCGCTATGCGCAAGGTGGCGGTGTGTTGAGCGGCAACGGCAACTTGCTTGTCGCCAACAGCTTCAGCCAGGCGGCCGGCGCCATCCGGCTGGCGGGCCAGCTGGCCATCACGCAAGCGAACGGTGACTTGCGCTTCGCCAGCCTGGCAGCGAACGAAGTGAAACTGAGCGCCCTGAACGGCGCCATCGGCCAGGATGGCGTGCTGCTCGCCAGCAGCCTGACGGCGCAGGCGCAAAATGGCATCGTGCTGGGTCATGCGGGCAATCAGGTGGGCAGTTTTACTGCCAGCAATAGTGCTGGCGGCGGCATTGTGCTGAACAATACCTCGGCGCCGGGCACCTTGACCCTGGGAACGCTGACCACTGGCGCGGGCAATATCGCCATCGACAATACGGGCGGCGTCACGGCTGGCAATATTCATGCGAATGGTGGCAACGTGAGCGTGACGGCGCACAGCCCCGTCACCGTCAACGGCAAGATCGAGGGCAAGGACATTGCGCTCAGTGCCAGCACGGACGTGCTGCTGGGCGATGGCGCGCAGCTGGCAGCGGCGCGCGACATCAGCCTGGTGGCTGGCGGCGATATTCGTGTCGAAGGCAATGCCAAAATCCTCGGCGGCGGCAATTTTGCCGCCAGCGCGGATGGCTATGTGCGCTTTGCGGACACGGCCAGCGTCGCTTTGCCAGCGGCGGCCAGCATGAGCGTGCTGGCGAAAACGGGCAGCATCACGGGTGGAGCGGGCGTGCGCATCAACCGTCAACGCGCCAGCGTCAGCTTGCTGGCGCCGAACGGTGCGGTGGCCATGCCGGACGTCATCTTCCTGCCCGCCACGACCATCGACAAGCCCGTGATCGACTTCCCTGCGAGCGCGATCATCAATGACGTCCTGCGCGTCATCAAGCAGGCCGACCGCGCCAGCGCCCCGCTCGCGTCCATGCCGTCCGCCAAGTCTGATGACAAGGTGAAGGATGACAAGGATGTTGCCGGCGGCACTGGTAAATCAACAGGATACAAAGACAATGACTCTATTAAAAAAACGTTCTGCAACTAGTGCCTTGTTGTGGCTGGCCCTGATGTGCCTGGGCGCGCATGCCTGGGCCGGACAGGTGGCGGGCACGGTGATGCAGTTGAGTGGTCCGCTGATGGCCAAGAAGGCCGATGGCAAGGTGAAAATCCTGGCCATCAAGTCCGAAGTCGAGCAGGGCGACACCTTGCTGACGGAAAAAGAGACTTATGCCTTGATCAGGCTGATCGACAATAGCGAAATCACCTTGAAACCGAATACCAGTGTCGTGATCGAGCAATTCAGCTACACCGCCGAGCAGCCCGATGGCGACCATGCCATCTTCAGTTTGCTCAAGGGGGGCTTGCGTTCCGTTACGGGGCTGCTGGGCAAGCGCAACAAGGAGCGCTTCGAGATGAAGACGCCGGCCGCCACTATCGGCATACGCGGCACGACGTTTATTGCCGAGTATGTGGCGCTCGGATCGCTGCCGGGCACGCCAACGGCTCGCGCCGCATCCGCGATCGTGCCGGGCCTGTACGTGCAGGTGCTCGATGGCCTGATTCATGTGACGAATCCAGTGGGTACGCAAAATTTTGCCGCCGGTCAGTTCGGCTTTACGCCCAACTTCAAGCAGCCGCCCGTGTTGCTGCCCGCCAATCCCGGCATCAAGTTCACGCCGCCGCCAGTCTTTTCAGCGTCGCCATCGAGCTCAGGCAGCGCTGCAGGCGGCAGCAAGCCTGCGGCCATCGACTGCGTGGTGCGCTAAGCTGTTTCCAGCAAGTCCGGCACACCTGACAAATAGGGCTTGACCTTCCCATCATGGGATAGCAGATCCTGACCCTATTCGTTAATCTTTCGTACAGGATCTGCCATGAACCAGCGTGCACTCGCTCCCGCCGCTTCCCCTCCCGCCGCCGCGCATGCGCAGGCGTTGGCCATCGAAGGCATGAGTTGCGCCTCGTGCGTGGGGCGCGTGGAAAAGGCCCTGGCCGCCGTGCCCGGCGTGACCCAGGCCAGCGTCAACCTGGCCACCGAAGTGGCCAAGGTCACGTCCAGCACGCCGATTTCCCTGGCTACCCTGCAGGCGGCCGTGGAAAAGGCTGGCTACGCGGTAGCGCAGCGCGAGATCGACCTGGACATTGCCGGCATGACCTGCGCCTCGTGCGTGGGCAGGGTGGAAAAAGCCTTGCTGAAAGTGCCGGGCGTGCTGGCCGCCAGCGTCAACCTGGCCACGGAAAGCGCGCGCATCAAGGTGACGGGCGGCCTGCAGGCGGGCACCCTGATCACCGCCATCGACAAGGCCGGCTATGCAGCCACAGTGCCCGCCGCCAGCCAGGCCAGTGCGCCTGCCGCGGCGCCCAACCGCGACGGCATGAAAGTGGCGTTCGCGGCCGTGCTGGCCTTCCCCCTGATGCTGCCCATGCTGCTCGAGTGGGCCGGCATCCACCTGATGCTGCCCGGCTGGCTGCAGTTTGCCTTGGCCACGCCCGTGCAGTTTTACTTTGGCGCGCGTTTCTACAAGGCGGGCTGGAAAGCGGCCCGCGCCGGCAGCGGCAATATGGACTTGCTGGTCGCGCTGGGCACGAGCGCCGCATATGGCTTGTCTGTCTACCAATGGCTCGATCAGTTGTCGACCCCGGGCGCGATGCTGCCGCACCTATATTTCGAGGCCTCGGCCGTCGTCATTACCTTGGTGCTGCTGGGCAAATGGCTGGAAAGCCGCGCCAAGCGCCAGACGGCCTCGGCTATCCGCGCGTTGCAAGTGTTGCGTCCGGAATCGGCCCGCGTGCGCCGCGACGGCATCGAGCTCGACTTGCCCGTGGAACAGGTGAAAGTAGGTGACCTGGTGGTCATCCGCCCTGGCGAACGGGTGGCCGTCGATGGCGTGGTGGTGGAAGGCGCCAGCCAGATCAACGAATCCCTGATCACGGGCGAAAGCTTGCCCGTGGATAAGCATGTGGGCGACAAGGTGACGGGCGGCGCCATCAATGCCGATGGTTTATTGCTGGTACGTACGCAAGCCGTGGGTGGCGAGACGACCTTGTCGCGCATCATTCGCCTGGTGGAAGATGCGCAGGCAGCCAAGGCGCCGATCCAGCACTTGGTCGACAAGGTCAGCGCCATCTTCGTGCCCGTGGTGCTGCTGCTGGCGCTGCTGACCATGCTGGGCTGGTGGTTCGCTACCGGCGAGCTGGAGAACGCCATCATCAATGCCGTGGCCGTGCTGGTCATCGCCTGCCCATGCGCGCTGGGCCTGGCCACGCCGACGGCCATCATGGCCGGCACGGGCGTGGCCGCCCGTTACGGCATCCTGATCAAGGATGCGGAAGCGCTGGAAGTGGCGCACGCCGTCAATACCGTCGTGTTCGACAAGACGGGTACCCTGACGGTGGGAAAACCTGCGCTGGCGGCGCTGCATGCGCACGGCATCGAGGACGCGCGGCTGCTGCAGTTGGCTGCCAGCATCCAGCGCGGCAGCGAGCACAGCCTGGCCACGGCCGTACTGGATGCGGCCAGTGCGCGCCACATCGACCCCTTGCCCGCCACGGCCCTGTCGGCCTTGCCGGGCCGCGGCTTGGCGGCCCACGTCGATGGCCTGGAATTGAAACTGGGCAGCACCCGGCTGATGCAGGAGTTGCAGGTGGACATGGCTCCGCTGGCCAGCCAGGCCCTCGCGCTGGAAGCCACGGGTAATACCATCTCGTGGCTGGCTTCGGGATCGGAACTGCTGGGCTTGTTCGCCTTCAGCGACCAGGTCAAGCCGAATGCGCAGGCGGCCATTGCCCATTTGCACAGCCTGGGCATCCGCACCGTGATGCTGACAGGCGACAACCAGGGCAGCGCCGATGCCGTCGGCAAGCTCTTGGGCATCGACACAGTGGCGGCGAAAATGCTTCCGGCCGATAAAACCGCTAAAATCACCGCACTGAAAGGCGCGGGCGCGAAAGTGGCCATGGTCGGCGACGGCATCAATGATGCGCCCGCGCTGGCCGCTGCCGACGTGGGTATCGCCATGTCGACGGGCACGGACGTGGCGATGCATGCGGCCGGGATTACCTTGATGCGCGGCGATCCGGCATTGGTGGCGGACGCCATCGATATCTCGCGCCGCACTTACAGCAAGATACGGCAGAATCTGTTCTGGGCATTCATTTATAACTTGATCGGCATTCCGCTGGCCGCCTTCGGCTTGCTCAACCCCATGGTGGCAGGCGCGGCGATGGCCTTCAGTTCCGTCAGCGTGATCAGCAATGCCCTGTTGCTGCGCCGCTGGAAAGCCCGCAGTCATTCCGGTCGCGCGCATACCAAGGAGTCATACGATGAATATCGGTCAGGCAGCCAGTGAAACGGGCGTATCGGCAAAAATGATACGCTACTACGAAAGCATTGCCTTACTAAAACCCAGCGCGCGCAGCGATGCCGGTTACCGTATCTACACGCCGAACGACTTGCACGCCTTGCGCTTTATCAAGCGCGGGCGGGGGCTGGGGTTTTCGCTGGAACAGATCCGCGAACTGCTGTCGCTGTGGCAAAACGACCAGCGCGCCAGCGCGGATGTGAAAGGCATCGCCCTGGCGCACGTCGCCGATTTGAATACACGCATCGCCGAACTGACGGAAATGCGCGATACCCTGGCCCTTCTGGCGCAATCGTGCCACGGCGACGACAAGCCCGATTGCCCCATCTTGCAAAGCCTGGGGCTGGCCGGCGAAACGGAAGTGAAGGCTTGCTGCCATTGATGTAAATCAACGGAGGTGTGCATGGCGTATGCACTGTCACGGGCCCACGATACAGGGGCGTGGTGAATTCATCCGCCTGGCCCTGGAAGAGGTGGGCGCCGACTACCGCGATATCGCCCACTTGCCTCAACGCAAGGGACAATGCCTGCCTGCCTCGATGGCGAGGTGTTGATTGGCCAGATCACGAATATCCTGCTGCACCTGGCCTGGCGCCGCGCGCGCGAAGCGGCCGCCTGTGGCTGAACCAGCCGCAACTGGCGCTGGCCGACTGGCTGACGGAAGTGCACGACACGCATCATCCGCTATCGATGAATCAATATTACGAAGAGCAACAGCAGGCGGCCATGCTGCGCAGCGCGGATTTCCGCGCAACACGTTTGCCCAAATTCCTTGATTATTTCATGCAAGTGTTATGCAACAGCTGCGGCCAGTATCTGCTGGGGGGCGGCGCGGCCGCATATCGCCCACTACCTGCAATCGAAAAGCAGAATCCCATTCAATCAGGAAGGCATTTTCCGCCGTTACCCCGAGCTGGACGGATAAAAAAACAGCCGGCGCGAAGGCCGGCTGTCCTGCTGCCGCTGCTGTTACTGCGCGCTGGTAACGGGGTAACCGGCCTCCACGATGGCCGCGCTGATGGCGCCCAGTTCGGCGGGCGATTCCACCGTGACGCGCTTGCTGGCCAAGTCGATCTGCACCTGGGCTTGCGGATCGATGCCTTGCACCGCTTTCGTGACCGAGCCGACGCAATGGCCGCAACTCATGTTTTCAACTTGTAACTGATACATGGCAAGCACTCCTTGAATGATTAGTGCACCCACTGTAAGCCTTCCCCTGATGGTAAGGTCAAGGAAAAAGCTGGCGTGCCGATCAATTCAGCAGGAAGTCGACGGCTTGCATGGGTGGTGGCACGTTCTCATCCTGCACGGATTCGCGCAAGCTGATTTCGATGGCGCGGCACATGGCCGACAAGGGCAGGTCGTTGGCATCTTCGCCGAACGGTTCCTCGATCTCGTCGCCCAGGGCATCGAGGCCAAAGAAGGTATAGGCGACGATGGCGACGACAAAGGGCGTCATGAAGCCCAGCGAGTCGACCAGGCCGAAGGGCAGCAGGAAACAGTACAGATAAGCCGTGCGGTGCAGCAGCAGCGAATACGAGAAGGGAATCGGCGTGCTGCGGATGCGTTCGCACGAGGCGCCCGCCGCTACCATGGCCGAGACCGTGTTATCGATCTGTGCGGTGAGGATGCTGTCGATGCGGCCCTGCTGGACGCAGTCGGCCAGGTCGTGGCCCATCTGCAGCATCAGGTAGTCGGACGGGTTCGCCGCCTTGCATGCCGCTTCCCATTCGGCCGGGCGCAGCAGCGGCTGCAAGTCGTCCGGTCCGCGCGTGTCGCGCAGTTGGTGGCGCAGCGCGTGGCAAAAGGCGATGGCGCGGTAGATCATGCGCACGCGCACATCGTCCAGGCCCAGCCGGGCGTGGGCCGGCGTATCGCTGCATATCATGGTCTGGCACTGGCGCGAGAAATTACGGCTGCGCAACACCAGTTCGCCCCACAGCTTGCGCGCTTCCCAGTAACGGTCATAGGCGGCCGTGTTGCGAAAGCCAAGGAAGATGGCCAGCGGCAAGCCAATCAGGGTAAACGGGATAGTGGTGAGGATGATCTTGTGGTCGAACAGGGTGCCGTGGCACCAGGTGACGAGGGTGGCGATCAGGGTGTTGACGATGAGGGTGGTGCGGATGCGCGGCAGGACGGAGCCACGCACCACCAGAAACAGTCGTAGCGCCGATGGACGTTCGCGCACGATCATGTTGCGCTCCCTGTCGGGGGGCGGGCTGGCGGGGAAAGGCGCGCCCGGTGATCGGTACGGGGGGAAAGACAGAATGGCAAATGCCGGGAACAAAAAGCCCGCGATGTTTGCGGGCTGAGCTGGGTGTGCATGGGAAGCAATGTAGGGGAGACGGCTGAAGTATAGGCCGCACACCCGTTTCCAGCCAATTCACAGTGGCGATAGCTGTTATTAATTTCATGAATGAATATTTCATTTGTAATTAATTTATATAACATTATGCTTTTTCACGGCTATTATTGTCTCTTTTTGCCTCCGGACCAGTCGCAATCGCGTAAGTCGCATGGGGCGCAGGAACAATGGTGGCAATCCGGCGAGGAATGTCGCAATCGCAAAATCCCACCTGCGCCAGGTGCTGCCGCTACGCCGGCCAAGCTGGTGCAATTCCTGATGCTGGCGATGCCGTTCGCCGCAGGCGCGCCAGCGCCGTTGCAACAAGGGCAGGCTTGCGCGCAAGCCGTGACGTTCAATCACGCGGTAGCCGTACGCGGAATAGCTGTCGCACCCCGTCAACACGCGGTAGGCGCAGGCTAGCTTTTATCCTGAGACAGGTAGCGCTGGCAGGCGCAGATGGCGAGCCGCACCGCCACAGCAGGGGCTGGCGCCTAAAGTCGTTGACCTAAAAAAGATCGTCGTCCCCCGCTTTTTTAACATAAAAATAAGCATACTGTGCCATATGTTGCAGGGTAACTGCTTTGTTCTTCACTTGTCCGCTCGCCATGTTTCTCCCCGAACTGTCGACCAGGTGGAACGGTCCAAGCTGCCGGCGGTGCCTTACGCTGCCAGCGCTTTCCAGGCATACCAGCCGAGCGCCACCACCCACGCCAGCAAGACCGCCAGCCCCGGCAGCAATAGCCACTTCGTTACTGTCGCTTCCCACGCCACAAAGGGCTTGCCGCCGCGCGCGATGGCCAGCAGCGCCTGTCCCCCGTTCAAGCCGGCAAACGGCAGCAGGTTGAAGGCGCATAGTTTCAGTGAAAACAAGGCGAACACCAGCCCAAAGCCATGTGTACGGGCAAACGCTTCCGCTTCGCTCAGCAGTTCCTGCGCAGTACTCAACGGCGCCAGTGCGCCATGAACGATTTGCCCGAACGCAGCTGTAAAGCTGTCCCAGCCTGACGTCCCCAGGATGCCCAGCGCCATGCCCAGAAGCACTGTCACGCCGCTCAGGGGCAGCAGCACCTGTTTCCACAACGGCTGGAAGTTATAGCTGTCGAGGCAGGGATCGTCGTCATACAGCATTTCCTCGCGCGTATCTTTTAGCGCTACATTGCCGGCCAGCGGCAGCAGCTTGACGTGGACTTTCCCCCAGGTCAGCAAGGTGGGGCCCACGCCGTAGCTGATGCTGCGCACGGTGATGCCACATGCGCGAGCGCACGCGGCCATGACGGAAATGTGAATGAGCATGAAAAGGATAAAACAGAGCAGCAACTGAAAGGCGGGATGCATAGTGCGAAGTGTCCAGGAGGAAAGGAGCGGTATTAGAACATGTCGCAGGGAAAAGTCGTGCACATGAAAAAAGCCCCGCCTGCATCGCTGCAGACGGGGCTTTCTGTTGTGGGAGCGGCTTGTGCCGTCCGATCAAATTACAGTACTTCGCTGGCGTGGTCGGCCAGGCGCGAACGCTCGCCGCGGGCCAGCGTGACGTGGCCGCTGTGGGTCCAGCCCTTGAAGCGGTCGACCACGTAGGTCAGGCCGCTGGAGCCTTCCGTCAGGTACGGCGTGTCGATCTGGGCGATGTTACCCAGGCACAGGATCTTCGTGCCGGGACCGGCGCGCGTGACCAAGGTCTTGACTTGCTTCGGCGTCAAGTTTTGTGCTTCATCGATGATGAGGAACTTGTTCACAAACGTACGACCGCGCATGAAGTTAAGCGACTTGATCTTGATGCGCGAGCGGATCAGGTCTTGCGTTGCCGCACGGCCCCATTCGCCGCCATCGGAGTCGGACTTGTTCAGCACTTCCAGGTTGTCGTCGAAGGCACCCATCCATGGCGACATTTTTTCCTCTTCCGTGCCTGGCAGGAAACCGATGTCTTCGCCGACGGGCACCGTCACGCGGGTAACGATGATTTCATTGTAGAGCTTGGTTTCCAGCACTTGTGCCAGGCCGGCGGCCAGGGCGAGCAGGGTCTTGCCGGTACCGGCCTGGCCCAGCAGGGTGACGAAGTCGCATTCCGGATTCATCAGCAAGTTCAGCGCGAAGTTCTGCTCGCGGTTGCGCGCCGTCACGCCCCACACATTGTTTTTCGTGTGGCTGAAGTCGCGCAGGGTTTGCAGCACGGCCGTCTTGCCGTTGATCTGCTTGACCTGGCCGTAGAACGGCGTTTCGCCGTTTTTCGGTTCCAGGTAGATGAACTGGTTGACCAGCAGCGATGGAATGAAGGGGCCTGTCACGCGGTAGAAGGTGGAACTGTAGCCGTTCTTGCTTTCCTGCCACGATTCCATATCCTTGCCATGCTTGTTCCAGAAGTCGTCCGGCAATTGCACGATGCCCGAGTACAGCAAGTCCGTGTCTTCCAGCACATGGTCGTTGAAGTAATCTTCGGCCGGCAAGCCCAGGGCGCGCGCCTTGATGCGCATGTTGATGTCCTTCGACACCAGCACGACGGGGCGGCCTTCCTGTTCCGATTCCAGCGAGCGCACGACGGCCAGGATCTGGTTGTCGGCTTTGCCTACTGGCAAGCCTGCGGGCAAGTCGGCGCTTTGCAAGCGCGTCTGGAAGAACAAGCGGCCCTTGGCATCCTTGTTGCCCAGCTTGGACAGCAAGATGCCTTGCTCGATGGCGTCGTCATCCGTATTGCTGATCAGGGCATCGAGGGTACGCGAGACCTGGCGTGCATTGCGCGCCACTTCCGTCATGCCCTTTTTATGGTTATCCAGCTCTTCCAGGGTCATCATCGGCAGGTACACATCGTGTTCCTCGAAGCGGAACAGCGACGATGGATCGTGCATCAGCACGTTGGTGTCGAGCACGAACAACTTGCTGATGCCGCGCTGGTCGGCGGCGCGGCTGGCGGACGACTTGAGCTGCACTTCGACCGCCTTGTGCTTGGCCGGATGCGGTTGCTCTACCTGCTTGACGGATTTGATCGGCGTGACCTTGCCTTTTGCCGCCGGCGCGGCTCTGGCAGGGGCTGCAGCAGCGACAGCGGGGGCGGCCGCAGGCGCGGCAACGGCTGGCGTCGGCGCCGGCTTGGCAACCATCAGGGCCGCCACTTGCTTGATCTTCGTGGCCGCATTGCGGACCGGCTTGGCAACTTCGGCGATCGCCGCTTCAATAATCGGTGCAGCCACTTTCTTGGCTGCCGGGGTTTTGGTGGCCGGGCGCGCTGCGCCTGCGCTTGGGTAATCTTGGGTGGCCAGGATGGTGGCTGGCTTGCTCGGTAATTTTGGCAGTGGCATCAGGATCTCAATCAAAAAATTTCTGGAATGAATCGCCCATGGGCAGCCAGCTTCTGGCGGCACTTCTCATGGGGTGGATGCGGGGGAACAACAATGCTACAGGACGAGGAACTGCCGGAAGGCCGGCAGCATGGCCGGTCATGGACGCCATCGGCGGGCTGCAGGCCCGCCTGGCGGAGTGGGTGGAGGCGCTTCGTTGACTCAAAATGGCGATAGGTACCGTGAACTGAACTGCGGTTGAGCTAATTTCGAACTAAGCTGGCTGGACGCCGACAACGCACACTCGATCAAAACAGATGATCAATTCAGACGCGCCACGAATTCCAGCACTTCTTCCACGTGAGTTGCGACCTTCACGCCTCTCCATTCTTTCACCAATCGGCCCTGGGCGTCAATCACAAACGTGCTGCGTTCGACGCCACGCACCGTCTTGCCATACATCTGTTTCATCTTCATGACGTTAAACAGCAGGCAAACGGCTTCGTCCGGGTCGGAAATGAGCTCGAATGGCAGTTCCAGCTTGGCTTTGAAGCTTTCGTGCGAGCGCAGGGAATCGCGGCTGATGCCGTAGATTTCCACGCCGGCGGCGACAAATTGCGGATAGGCGTCACGGAAGGCGATGTTTTCCGTGGTGCAGCCGGGGGTGTTGTCCTTCGGATAGAAAAACAGCACCGTGGCCTTGGCCGGACGGCCCAGCAACTGAAAGGTCTTGCCGCTGGTCATGGCGGCGCTAAAGTCGGGTATGCTAATGAGGGATTGGCTATCAGCCACAGGTTCTCTCCTGAACGGTGATCATCAGCGCTGTTTTTTAATCTGGCAACGCATCCAGGTGCAACGATACAGCATTCAGGCCGCTTTGCCCTGCACAATCAGGCGTCCCGAACGCCCAGGCAACTCATCCCAGGTGACGGGGCAAACGGGCAAGTCTGACTCTTTTATCTTTTCATAATAATCGCCCATCGCTGCAAACTGGTAGCCCTGGGCTTTCCAGCCAGCCAGCAGTTGTTCGAAAATGGGGGCGAGTTTCTGTCCTTCAAGTTCCGCATGCAAGGTATACACGTGATCGCGCGGATTGTCCGCCGTCAGCGACAATATATGTGCGGCAACATTGCCGGTCGTGATCAATGTGCCATCGATTTCACAGCCCAGCAACTCATCCAGGGTGGGCAGGGTGGTGGGCAATTGCACGCATTGCAGGATGGTGTTGCCATTGCGCACGCGGTGCGGACCATTGCTTGGATGCAGCATGGCACCACGCGCGTCGAGCATGGCACGGCCATCGGACGCAAAGCGGTAGCCGGCCGTGTCGTGTTCGACAAAGGCGCTGACATTCATTTGCCAGCCGGCCGCGCCATGCGTGTGCGGCGCTACGCCAAACACCTGTTCGTAGCGCTTGGCGGCCTTGCGCATCATGTTGATGGTCCAGGCGGCGTTGCGCTTGGCCACGTTGTCTTGCCACAGGGTGTGATCCCAGGTGTGGATGCCGCACTCGAAACCGGCATCGCGCACGGCGCGCAATTGCGCCGCGCATTGCTTGCCGATATCGGGTCCCGGCAGCAAGGTGCCGTACATCAAGGTTTTCAAGCCGTAGTGCTCGACCACCGAGGTGCGCGACACCTTGCTGAAAAAGCCGGGCCGCAAGGCGCGCCGCAGGGCCCAGCCCGTGTGGTCGGGGCCGAGCGAGAACAGAAAGGTGGCCTTGGCCTGGTGTGCGGCCAGCATGCGCACCAGATTGCCCATGCCTTCACGGGTGCCGCGATAGGTATCGACGTCGATTTTCAGGGTCAGGAACGGCTTGCTCAACATTAATCCATCAAGGCTTTGGCTTGGGCTACCTGGCTGCGGTAGGCGTCGAAAATATTGCGCAGGGAATCGGCCATGGTGGTGCTCGGTGCCCAGCCCAGTTCTTCGCAGGTATTCGTGATTTTCGGCACGCGGTTTTGCACGTCCTGATAGCCGGCGCCATAGTAGGCACCCGAAGTCGTTTCCACGATTTTCACGTGTTTTGCGCCTTCGGCGTATTCCGGGTACTCGGCGGCCAGGGTCAGCATCATGCCGGCCAGGTCGCGGATCGAGTAATTGTTGACCGGATTGCCAATGTTGTAGATCTTGCCGCTGGCGATGCCATTCTTGTTGGCGATGATGCGCATCAGCGCATCGATGCCGTCGTCGATGTAGGTGAACGCGCGTTTTTGCGCGCCGCCATCGACCAGCGAGATGTTCTCGCCACGCACGATATGGCCGAAGAATTGCGTCACCACCCGCGAAGAACCTTCTTTCGGCGTGTGGATCGAGTCCAGGCCGGCGCCGATCCAGTTGAAGGGCCGGAACAGGGTGAAGTTCAAGCCTTCCATGCCGTAGCCCCAGATCACGCGGTCCATCAGCTGCTTGGCGTTCGAATAGATCCAGCGCGGCTTGTTGATCGGGCCGCAGATCAATTCCGAATTTTCCGGATCGAATTCCTCGTCATGGCACATGCCATACACTTCCGAGGTCGACGGGAAGACCAGGTGCTTGCCGTACTTGGCGGCCGAGCGGACGATGGGCAGGTTCGCTTCGAAGTCCAGTTCGAACACGCGCAGCGGCTGCTTGACGTAGGTCGATGGCGTGGCGATAGCCACCAGCGGCAGGATCACGTCGCATTTCTTGACGTGGTACTCGACCCATTCCTTGTTGATCGTGATGTCGCCTTCAAAGAAATGCATGCGCGACTTGTAGTTGTCATCTTCCAGCAATTCCGTGATGCGGTCCGTGTTCATGTCCATGCCGTACACGTGCCAGTCGGTGGTTTCCAGGATGCGCTTGGACAGGTGGTGGCCGATGAAGCCGTTGACGCCTAAGATGAGGACTTTTTTCATATGAGATTCTCTTGAGTGATATCAGTGTGTGCTGACGCGGGTGGTCAGACTTGCTTGCAATTGCTGAGCCGAAATCGGCTCCCCGGCAGCCCTCAGCGCGGAAATGGCCAGCATGCGGCCGTCTCCGCAGACGCCAAAGATGCAATTATCCACTACCGCCAAGCCCGCTGGCAAACTTCCTGCCGAAAGCTTGCTCAAACGGGCTTGTTCGATGGTGTAAATGACATTGTTGACTTCAGTGAAGGCGCCGGGATAGGGCGGTGCGACGGCGCGGTGCAGGTTATATACCTGTTGCGCGGGTAACTTCCAGTCGATGCGGCCGTCTTCCGGCTTGCGCCCGCCAAAATAGCCGCCCTGGCGCACATCGTTCAAATGGCGTGGCGCCGTGCCATCCAGCAAGGCCGGCAGCACGCCCCACAGGGTTTGTTCCGCCGCCACGGTGACCTTGCCGAACACTTCAAACGCCGTGTCGTCGGGCAGGATGGGTACGGCCGTTTGCGCCACGATGGCGCCGGCGTCGGGCTTGACCGTCATTTCATGCAGGGTGGCGCCCGTCTCCGTGGCGCCATGCAGCACGGCCCAGTTGACGGGCGCGCGGCCGCGGAACTGCGGCAGCAGCGAGCCGTGCATATTGTAGGCGGGCGCGACTTCCAAGATGCTAGCGGGCAACATATGGCGATAGTAAAAGCTGAACAGCATGTCCGGTGTTGCCGCCTGCACCTGTGACAGCAGTTCCGGCGCGCGCGCGTCCAGAGGTGTAATGTAGGGGATGCCTTCCGCCTGGCACAGGCTGGCGACCGATTCGAACCACAGGTTTTCCGTGGGGCTGTCTTCATGCGTGACGACCAGGGCGATATCGACGCCACCGGCCAGCAGCACCTTGATGCAGCGCACGCCCACATTGTGGTAGCCGAAGACGACGGCGCGTGGGGCGCCCATCAGCGTCCCACCTGGCGCTTTTCCAGGCGCACATACGATGGCGCCTCGGCTTCCGCCTGGCTCATGCCATCCTGCAAGATGGTCTGCACCACATAGCGTGGACGGGCACGCACTTGCTGGAAGATGCGTCCCACGTATTCGCCCACCAGGCCGATGCCGAACAGGATCACGCCCATGAAGAAGAAGGCGATGGCGAACAGGGTAAACACGCCTTCGGCCTCGGCGCCCAGCAGGAAGCGGCGCACCAGCAGGAAAATCACCAGCAATGCCGAGCCCAGTGACATCGCCATGCCCAGCATCGAAAAGATTTGCAGGGGAATCAGCGAAAAGCCCGTGACCAGGTCGAAATTGAGACGGATCAGGCTATACAGCGAGTATTTCGATTCGCCGGCAGCCCGTTCTTCATGCTCGACGGTAATTTCCGTGGGCTTGCGGGCAAAGGTGTAGGCCAGGGCGGGCACGAAGGTGTTGACTTCGGCGCACTGGTTGACCAGATCGATCACATTGCGGCCATACGCGCGCAGCATGTTGCCCTGGTCGCTGATCTTGATATTCGTGATCTTTTCACGCAGGCGGTTCATCATTTTCGACGCCAGCGTGCGCCAGGCGGAATCTTGCCGCTTGCGCCGGATCGAGCCCACGTAATCGTAGCCTTCACGCATCTTCGCCACCAGGTTGCCGATTTCTTCAGGCGGGTTCTGCAGGTCGGCGTCGAGCGTGATCATGATTTGCCCGCGCGAGGCTTCAAAACCGGCCAGGATGGCCATGTGCTGGCCATAATTGCCATTGAACAGGATCACACGGGTGACGTCGGGGCGTTGGCGGAACTGTTCCGCCAGGATGGCCACCGAATTGTCGCGGCTGCCATCGTTGACGAAAATGATTTCGTAGCTCGTTTGCAAGGCATCGAGGGCCGGATACAGGCGGGCGAACAGGCTGGCCAGGCCATCCTGCTCGTTGTAGATTGGAATGATAATGGACAGTTCAGGTTTCATCGGCGCGTTGCTCACTTGATGAGGATGGATTTGACGGTGGCGACGGCCCGTTCCACGTCCTGTGTCGTCATGGCATAGAACATCGGCAAGGTCACGGTCAGGCGGCCGATCTTTTCCGAAACGGGGAACATGCCTTCGGTAAAGCCGCGTTTGCGGTACATGGTAAACAAGTGGATCGGTGCGTAATGATAGCCCGTCCCCACGTTTTGCTGCGCCATGGCCTGCATGAACGCGGCGCGCGTGCCTGGGCCGTTGTCGGGTAGAATGATCTGGAACAAATGCCAGTTGCTGTTCTCAAAATCCGGCACGGGCAGCTGGGCGCCGCTCTGCGCTTCGAAGTCGCTGCCGAATTGCGCGAAATAGTGGCGTGCCAGTGCGCGACGGTGGGCCGTGATGGCGTCGATATTGGCGAACTGGCCCAGGCCGATGGCAGCCATGATGTCGCTCATATTGTATTTTCCACCCAGCACATCGACGTCGATGCCGTCGACACCGCTGCGCGTCACGCCTTGCAGCCGGTATTTCTCGGCCAGTTTCGCTTCTTCCAGGTTATTGAGGACGAGGCAACCGCCTTCACCCGTGGTGATATTCTTGTTGGCCTGGAAGCTGAACGAGACGAAGTCGCCAAATGCGCCGATGCGCTTGCCCTTCCAGGTGGAGCCGAACGCTTGCGCCGCATCTTCCACGACTCTTAAATTGTACTTTTCAGCAATCGCGTACAGGCGGTCCATGTCGACGGGCAAACCGGACAGGTAGACGGGGATGATGGCTTTCGTACGCGCGGTGATGGCCGCTTCGAGCTTGTCGAGGTCGATATTGCGCGTGACGGGGTCGATGTCGGCAAATACGGGCGTGGCGCCGACTTCGATGATGACGTTGGCCGTCGCTACCCACGACACGGGCGTGGTGATGACTTCGTCGCCAGGGCCAATGCCGGCGATGCGCAGCGCGATTTCCATGGTGCAAGTACCCGAATTGAAGGTGCGCACGGGGCGTCCACCGAAATACTCGGACAGCTGCGCTTCGAAGGCTTGCACTTTCGGGCCGCTGGTGATCCAGCCCGAGCGCAGCACCTCGCCGACGGCGGCGATGGTCGCTTCATCGATGGTGGGTTTGGAAAAGGGCAAAAAGGGCAGGGTAGAGGTCATGGGTGCGGTTCTTGGGTCTGTATTGTGTCAGGGTATCGGCGTCGCCGAGGCTGCCAATGCGGTCAAAGGCCGCCGGCAGGCATGGCCATTTTATATCGGCAGTATGGCGGCGCAGCCGGTTCAACGGTGAAAAATCCTGCTGCTGCGGGGGCGGGGCTAGTTGGCCGGGGCGCGATCCGTGCTGTCCCGCGCCCCGTTAAATAGTTACTTGTTGGAAATGACCATGCGGCGCGCATCTTCGGCAATAACACGCATGGGCACGCCACGTTGTTGCAAGTCCTTGTAACGATGCAGGCTGATAATAGCCATGTCGCGCACGCCGGCGTTGGCATCGTTCGTCCACTGCGTGATGAAAGGCTCGATGCTCGGAATGGACAGTTCAGGCTGCTGTTTCAGGCCAAACGTGAATTCATCCCAGTAATCAACGAGGATCACGGGCCGCTGCAGATAATATGTCAGCGACTGTTCATAAATGCCGACCGAATAGAGCTTGGTATCGGCCGTCAGTTCAGCCTGG
The DNA here is from genome assembly GCF_051380935.1 of Janthinobacterium algoris. NCBI lineage: Bacteria > Pseudomonadati > Pseudomonadota > Betaproteobacteria > Burkholderiales > Oxalobacteraceae > Janthinobacterium > Janthinobacterium algoris. The sequence continues at coordinate 566,823 of NZ_JBNYXZ010000001.1, forward strand.
ATCTGCGGCAGCATGTCAGTGCCTGCACGGTTCTGGCCATACAGTTCGGAACCGGCCAGGATGCAATGCGTGGCCAGGAAGCCGGCGCCGGCAATCGTCAGCACGGTCATGTCGCGGCGCAACTGGCGCGCGTGCAGCAAGGCCAGGGCGCCGCCGGCCAGGACGAAAAAGCCGGCCGCCATCAGCCATGGCTGGTAGCCCTTGAGCGCGGTCAGGGCTTCCGCGTCGCGTGCGCTGGCCTTGCCGAAGGCGATCGGTCCGCCGATCACGATGGCCGCGCCCAGCACGCACAGCAGGCCGGCGGCCAGCATGCGCTGGCGGCGCGATGCCGATTCCAGGTATAGCCCCACCAGCAATGCCAGCGCCGGGAAGATGGGCACGATATAGCCAGGCAGCTTCGAAGTCGAATAGCTGAAGAAGAAGAAAATGAAGACGGCCCAGACCAGCAGCATCAAACGGGGCTGGAAGGCGCCCTCCTGGCGCTGGAAGGCGGCGGCCAGGCTTTGCGGCAGTACGCCTATCCATGGCAGCATGCCGGGAATCAGCAGCACCAGGAAGTAGTACCAGGCGCCTTCGCGCTTGTGGCCCTTCATCAGGAAACGCTGGAAATGTTCGTGGATGAAGAAGAAATGCGGTTGCTCCGGATTGCGCAAGGCGACCAGCACGAACCAGGGCGTGGCGATGGCAAAGAACACCAGCAAGCCCTTGACCAGGTGCAAACGCGTCCAGATGCGCCAGTCGCGCGCGCACAGCGAATACAGTACCAGCACGGCGCCCGGCAAGACGATGCCGATCAAGCCCTTGGCCAGCACGGCCAGCGCCATGCCTGCCCAGCATACAAGCATCCAGTTGCGCCGCTCACGCGCCGTGGCGTCGTCGCGCTGGGCAATCAACAGGCTGCCCAGGGTCAGGGTCATCATGCCCGACAGACCCATGTCCAGCGAATTGATCTGGCCGGAAGCGAGCCAGAACAGGCTCGACGCCAGCACCAGGCCCGCATACAAGCCCACGCGCGGACCGAACACTTTCTTGCCTGCGTACGCCGTCATGCACACGCCGATGATGCCGCACAGGCCAGTCCACAGGCGTGCCTGCCATTCGCCCAGGCCGAAGGCGGCGAAGGTCAGCGCATTCATCCACGTTTGCAGCGGCGGCTTTTCAAAGTACTTGATGCCGTTCAGGCGCGTGGTGATCCAGTCGCCGGTGACGAACATTTCGCGCGCCATCTCGGCATAGCGGCCCTCGTCGGGCGGGACCAGCGTGCGTACGCCCAGCGCATACAGGGTGACGACGATGAAGATGCCCAGCAGGGACCACATCAGCAGCCGGGAGGAGTGCAGTTCGTTGACATTGATTTTCATGCGGCGCTGCCTGCGCCCGGAGCCAGGATCAGGGCCAGGGTGACTTTGCGGCCTTCGCCCATCAGGATGTTGTAGGTGCGGCAGGCAGCCTGGCTATCCATGCATTCGACGCCGATGCGGCGCATGGTCAGTGCGGCCGTCAGCTTCGGGTGCACGAAGCGCTGGCGCTCGCCCGTGCCGAGGATGACCACGTCGGGCGCATCGGCCAGGATTTGCGCGAAATGCGCCTCGCTCAACTGTTCGAAACTGCCCACCTCCCACGCGCGTGGCGGCATTTCCGGCATGACGATCAGGCTGTAGTTGTACGGCTGGGCATTGATCTCGACGCCGTTTTCGTCATAGCCGGTGACAGTCTGGTATTGTTGGGTGCTGCTGGCATGGAGTTTCATGGCGATATCGGGGGCTGGTCGTGTCGGTTGATCGGTACGCGCGCGGCCAAAACTGCGTGCCGCGGCCAAGGGCGTAAGCATGCCATAAATGACAGAAAAGAGCGATTGAAAAGCAATATCATTTCCAAATTGCAATGTTCGGCGCCACAGTGGCGGTGCATGCTTGCGCCATGGTAATGGTGCAAGATTAAGGGAAGATGAAGATGGCGCTCGCCGGATTGTCGTCCGGATGCGCCAGCGTGGCAGAATCGGCGTCAAATGCTGGGGTTGGCCATGTTTAATTTGATAAAATGGCCTGTTTTCGGCGAGAATGCTTGTTTTCGCCTTGCAGTCTTTCGCATTGGAGTTTCACGGGTTCACAGTTCTGGCGCGGCTTTCATGCTGCAAGCGTAGGCCGACCGCGCCGCATCACGACAGGGATTTATTTTGCGACCGATTCAGAAATCGAATAAATTGGCGGACGTCTGCTACGACATCCGCGGCCCGGTCCTGGAAAAATCCAGGCAAATGGAAGAAGAAGGCCACAAGATCACCAAGCTCAATATCGGCAATCTGGCCGTATTCGGCTTCGATCCGCCCGATGAAATCGTGCGCGACATGATGCTCAATCTGCAGAATGCGGCCGGCTACACGGATTCGAAAGGCATGTTCGCGCCGCGCAAGGCCGTCATGCACTACACGCAAGGCAAGAATATCGCCGGCGTCACCATCGATGACATTTACCTGGGCAACGGCGCCTCGGAGCTGATCGTCATGTCGATGAATGCGCTGCTCAACAGTGGCGACGAAGTGCTGGTGCCGGCGCCCGACTATCCCTTGTGGACGGCCGCCGTCAGCCTGTCGGGCGGCAATCCCGTGCATTATGTGTGCGATGAGCAGAACGAGTGGTATCCCGATATCGAGGACATGCGCCGCAAGATCACGCCCAATACCCGCGCCATCGTCGTCATCAACCCGAACAATCCCACCGGCGCGCTGTATCCGGTTTCCGTGCTGCAGCAGATCGTCGAACTGGCGCGCCAGCATCAGCTGATCATTTTCGCCGACGAGATCTACGACAAGGTGCTGTACGACGAAGCCGAGCACGTGTCGATCGCCTCGCTGGCCGACGACGTGCTGTTCATCACCATGAACGGCTTGTCGAAGAATTACCGCTCTTGCGGCTACCGATCGGGCTGGATGGTGGTCTCGGGCGAAAAGCGCCACGCAAAAGATTACATCGAGGGTCTCAATATGCTGGCCTCGATGCGGCTATGCGCCAACGCGCCGGGGCAGTTTGCCATCCAGACGGCGCTTGGCGGCTACCAGAGCATACAAGACCTGGTGGGGCCTGGCGGGCGCCTGTTGAAACAGCGCGACCTGGCGCACAAGCTGCTGACCGATATTCCGGGCGTCACCTGTGTCAAGCCGAAGGCCGCGCTGTACATGTTCCCGCGCCTCGATCCGGAGATCTACCCGATCGCGGACGACCAGCAGTTTGCCTATGAATTATTGGCCGAAGCCAAGGTGCTGATCGTGCAGGGAACGGGCTTCAACTGGATCGCGCCCGACCATTTCCGCGTCGTCTTTCTGCCCAATTCCGATGACCTGACCGAGGCCATGGGGCGCATCGCGCGCTTCCTCGAAGGTTACCGCAAGCGTCACGGCCGGGGCTGAAGCAGCCAGCAGCAATCTCGATCAACCATACCGATCAACCTGGCGCCGCCCAAGGGGGCGCCACTTATGAGTAGTCAAGCACAACTATGAAATCCATCAAGATCGGCCTGCTGGGCCTGGGCAATGTCGGTTACGGCACGTTCAGCGTCCTGAAACGCAACCAGGAAGAAATCAAGCGCCGCGCGGGCCGCGGCATTGAAGTCGTCGCCGTCGCCGTGCGCGACGTGGCGCGCGCCGAAGCGCTGGTCGCCGGTGCCTGCAAGGTCGTCAATGACCCGCACCTGATCGTCAACGATCCCGAGATCGATATCGTCGTCGAACTGATCGGCGGCTACGACCTGTCGAAAACCCTGGTGATGCAGGCCATCGCCAACGGCAAGCACGTGGTCACGGCCAACAAGGCCCTGCTGGCCGTGCATGGCAACGAAATCTTTGCCGCCGCCCAGGACAAGGGCGTGATGGTGGCCTTCGAAGCGGCCGTCGCCGGCGGCATTCCCATCATCAAGGCGCTGCGCGAAGGCTTGACGGCAAACCGCATCGAATGGATCGCCGGCATCATCAACGGCACCACCAATTTCATCCTGTCCGAAATGCGCGACAAGGGCCTCGATTTCGCCACCGTGCTGAAACAGGCGCAGGAACTGGGCTACGCGGAAGCCGACCCCACCTTCGACATCGAAGGCGTCGATGCCGCGCACAAGGCCACCATCATGTCGGCCATCGCCTTCGGCATCCCGGTGCAGTTCGACAAGGCCTACGTGGAAGGCATCAGCAACCTCAATGCCGTCGACATCCGCTACGCCGAGCAACTCGGCTACCGCATCAAGCTGCTGGGCATCACCAAGCGCGCCACCGTGAATGGCGTGGAAGGCATCGAGCTGCGCGTGCATCCGACCCTGATCCCGGCCAAGCGCCTGATCGCCAATGTGGAAGGCGCCATGAATGCGGTGCTGGTGCACGGCGACGCCGTCGGCGCCAGCCTGTACTCGGGCCGCGGCGCGGGCGCCGAACCGACCGCTTCGTCGGTGATCGCCGACCTGGTCGACATCACGCGTCTGGCCACGGCCGACCCGGAACATCGCGTGCCGCACCTGGCGTTCCAGCCGAATGCGATGACCGACATCGCCATCTTGCCGATGTCGGAAATCACCACCAGCTACTACCTGCGCATGCACGTGGCCGACCAGCCGGGCGTGCTGGCCGACCTGACGCGCATCCTGGCCGAACGCGGCATCTCGATCGACGCCATGCTGCAGAAAGAACCGGCCGAGGGCGAGACGCATACGGACATCATCATGCTGACGCACCAGACGCAGGAAAAGAACGTCACGGCCGCCATCGAAAAGATGGAAGCGCTCAATAGCGTGGTGGGCACGGTCACCAAGATCCGCCTGGAAAACCTGAGCTGACTTTCACAAGGCCGCATGCAAAACGGCGCCCGCGGGCGCCGTTTTTTCATGGGCAGACTGTCTTACAGCTGCGGCACGTCGGGCGCGCCGACCGGGCCTACATCCATGCCGTCATAGCTGGCCAGCTGGTTTTCCTGCGCAAACACCATCAGCTCGCCATTGCGCGCATGCAGGCTGTCGACGCTGTGCACTTCCGCTTTTTCCACATGCAGCACCCAGACGGGGGCGGCGGCCGGATCGTCGAGTTCCGGCTGGTACAGTTCCACAGGACGGTAGCCCTGCAGCGCCAGCAAGGTGGCAGCCTGCTCCAGCGGTTCGGAAGTGGGGTTGGTGAAGTAATAGCCCCACAGCAGCGGCTGGGTCAGATCCCACGGCGCGTTTTCTGCGATATTGGCGAACAGTTCGGTTACGTCTTCTTTGGTCATCATGGCGGGGCTTTCAGTCAATTCCAGGGCGCGATCTTAACATCGGTGACGGTGACGCGCCACGCGCCCATAAAAAAACCGGCTTGGTAGCCGGTTTTTCATTTGCCGTTGAACGGCTTGATGCTTATACGCGTGAACGTGAATTAGAACTTGTAACGCAGGCCGATCGACAGCAGGTCAGCTTTCAGTTTCATGCCGTCCTGGCTCAGCGTTTTGCCAAAGTTTTCATATTCAGCAACAGCGGACAGGTTTTTATTGAAGTTATAAGCAGCGCCGATGCCAAACAGGGCAGCGGTTTTGTTTTTCGATTCGCTGGCATTGAAACCGATCAGGTTCAAATTAGCTTTGGTGCGGTTTTGTGTAACGCCAGCTTTTGCAAACAGCGAGAAATCAGCGTTCAATGGCAACGTGCCCGTCGCTGCTACGTAGAATGCGCTGGTTTCCATGCTCAGCGATTCCTTGCCTTCGCTCTCTTTTAGTTTGCCGAAATTGACATAGCCGGCTTCTGCGCCGAAGTTAGGCGTGAAGTCGTAGCCGGCGTAAACTTTGTAACCGGTTTTATTTTCTTTGCCCGAGGCGACATCACCAGACAATTTTAATTCCGAACGGCCAGCATTCGCGCCGACATAAATGTTCTCGGCTTGTGCAAACAAAGGGAATGCCAGTGCGGCGCCTACGACTACTGCAAACAATTGCTTTTTCATATTAATCCTAGATAATTAATGCGGAGAGACTGTCTCGCCGCTTAATGGGAACCGAATTGTATAGGGATGAATATGTTTATGTAAGGCAATTATTTTAAAAATATTGAAAATAAATCATTCGTTGTTTTTTAGCAACGTGCAGTATGGAATGCATATCGGCATCAGCCGTCATGCTGCATCGCTGAAATACACGCCGACTTTCAGTCCATGTCCATTTGCCGCCGTCGCCAGTTCCAGGCGCGCGCCATGCAGGGCGGCGATGTCGCGCACAATGGCCAGGCCAAGTCCCGCGCCGCCAGGGTTGCTCTCGAGCGCCGCGCCGACCCGGTAGAATGGCGTCAACACGCGTTCGCGTTCCGCGAGCGGAATGCCGGCGCCGCTGTCCTCCACCTCCAGCACCGCGCCTAGCCCGGCGTGCGGCACGCGCACGCGCAGGATCACGCTGCCGCCCTGCGGCGTGTAGCGCAGGGCATTGTCGACCAGGTTGGCCAGCAGTTCGTGCAGCAGCAATGCCTGGCCATGCACGGGCGCGTCGTCGGGCGCTTCCAGCGATAAATCGATATGCTTGCCGACGGCAGCCATGGCCATTTCCAGCCCTACCTGTTGCGCCACGTCGCGCAGCGAGACGGTATCCATGGTCAGGCTGTCGCCGCCATGCTCGATGCGCGCCAGGGTCAGCAGGCGGTTGGCCAGCAGCACGGTCGAATCGGTGGTGGCGGCGATCGAGCGCACGATGTCGCGCAGGGCAGCGATATCCGGTGGCGCTCCCGCCTGGCGGTCGCATTCGCGCATGGCCAGTTCGGCCTGGGTTTTCAGCACCGTCAACGGCGTACGCAGCTGGTGCGAGGCGTCGGCGATGAAACGGCGCTGGCTGGCGATCAGTTGCTGCAGGCGCGACATGGCGCCGTTCATGGCGCTGACCAGCGGGCGCATTTCCTTGTGCACCAGCGCGGGATCGACGTCGGACAGGTCGGACAGGGTGCGCGTCTCGACTTCCGTTTTCAAGCGCATCAGCGGCCGCAGCACCAGGCGCACGGCAAACCACACGAGGGCGCCCATCACCAGTATCATCGCCGCCTGCCAGCTCAGGGTATCGAACAGAATCTGGTTCGACAGGCCGCGCCGCGCGTCCAGCGTTTCGGCCACCTGAATCAGGGCGATGCCGCGCATCGAGTCGTCATACACGGGTTGCAGCAGGGCGGCGATGCGGATTGGCTTGCCGTGGTATTCGGCGTGATAGAAGCGCACCAGGGCCGGATAATTTTCCGAGCGGGGCACGTTTTTCGGCACGGGCGGCAAGTCGCCATAACCCGAGACCAGCTCGCCGTTGATGCCGGTGACCTTGTAATAGATGCGGCCCAGGGTATCGGTTTCGAAGCTGTCGAGCGCCACGTAAGGCACTTCGGCCACCACCTTGCCGCCGACGATGGAGACGCGCTCGGCCAGCGCCCGCGTCGACGCCAGCAAGGAACGGTCGTAGGCCATGTCGGCCGCGTCGAGGGCGTTGCGGTAGACGAAGACGGCATCGAGCAGTACCAGCATTACCAGGGGGATGAGCAGCCAGCGCAGCAGCTGGCTGCGCAAGCTGCCCAGCGGCCGGCCCTGCGCCCAGCGCCGGCGCAGGCGCTCGAACACGGGCAGGCGTGGGGCACGCACTGTCATTTTGCTGCAGCCGGCGCCATCGCGCTGCGCGGCTGCAGCAGGTAGCCGATGCCGCGCAGGGTGGTGATGACGGCGCCGTCGGGCGCGCCGCTTTCCACGCCGCTTTCTAACTTCTTGCGCACGCGGTGAATATACAGTTCAATGGCGTCCAGGTTGACGTCGTCGGCCAGCGCGAAGACTTCGTCGAACAGCTTTTCCTTCGACACGGCGCGCCCGGAGCGCGTGATCAGCGCTTCGAGCACCGCGTGTTCGCGTGGCGTCAGCGCCAGTGCCGCGCCGGCATAGCTGAACATGCGCGTGACGGTATCGAAACTGAGCGCGCCGCAGCTGTGCACCAGCGCTTCGTTGCCCTGGCTGCGGCGCAGCAGTGCTTTCACGCGCGCTTCCAGTTCGGCCAGTTCGAACGGCTTGGCCATGTAGTCGTCCGCACCCAGGTTCAGGCCCTGCACTTTTTCATCGAGGCCGCCGCGCGCCGTGAGTATCATGACGGGAGTCTTGCCGCGCGTGCCGCCGCGCGCGCGCAGGCGGCGCAGCACGTCCAGGCCGTCCATCTTCGGCAGGGTCAGGTCGAGCAGCACCAGTGAGTATTCCTGCGTATGCAGCAGGGCGTCGGCATCTGCGCCGTTGTGGGCGGTCTCCACCGTCAGGTGCGCGTCGCGCAGGGCCTTTGCCAGCCAGTGCGACAGTTCCAGATGGTCTTCCACTAATAATATGCGCATGGTCTCCGCCATTCGTTGAAATGATGCAGTGTAAGCCTGGCGGCAGGGGAGGCGATGAATATGTTGATGTCCCTTGTGGCTGGCTGGCGACACCTGTCAGGCTGAAAGCGAATTGAAAGGATGGCGCTCATATAGTGTGATCCTGATTCATGAAATGGATCGGGCATATCACTAATAACTATATCTAAGGGAGACACTTTACATGAAGAAAACTGCATTCTCGCTGGCCGCCATGGCGGTACTCGCCGCAGCCGGCAGTGCCCACGCCCAGTCGAACGTCACCCTGTACGGGCGCCTGGACGCCGGCATCAGCAACACCAGCAACGCCGGTCCGAACAAAAGCTCGATGACGCAAGTGAGCTCGGGCGGCATGAATACCTCGCGCTGGGGCATCCTGGGCAGCGAAGACCTGGGCGGCGGCCTGAAAGCCGTGTTCAATCTGGAAGGCGGTATCCTGGTCGACACGGGCGCGGCCGATGGCGCGCTGTTCAAGCGCCAGGCCAATGTGGGCCTGGAAGGCGCGTTTGGTCGCGTCGTGCTGGGACGCTCCTTCACCACCGTGTATGACTTTGTGCTGCCATTCGATCCGATGGCCTATGCGCCGTTCTACTCGTGGGCCACTTCCGCCAATGCGACGGGACCGAGCAAATACGGCATGACGACGGCCTTCGACAATATGGTCAAGTACTCGGGCAAGACGGGCGACTTCAGCTACGGCGCATCATATGGTTTCGGCGAGCAGACGACGGGCAATTCGGACAGCGCCAAGCTGTCCACGGCCGTCACGTATAAAACGGGGCCCGTCAGCCTGCTGGCCACGTATGAACAGGTGAACGGCAATGCCATCGCCGGCGGCACGCGCGACAAGACCACCGTGTATCACCTGGGCGCCATGTATGACGACGGCCCGTGGAAAGTGCAGGCGGCGGCGCGCGACTACAAGCTCGATCCGGCTGCCTCCGGCAAGGCCGACGTGCGCGGCACCCTGTACTGGGGCGGCGTCAGCTACAAGACCACCCCGGTGATCACCCTGACAGGCGTGATCTACTATCAGGACGTGAAAAACGTGGCCGCTAACCTCAATGCCGATCCGATCATGTACGTGGCGCGCGTGCGCTATGCGCTGTCCAAGCGCACCGACCTGTACGTGGCTGGTGCCTACGCCAAGGCCAAGCACAACCAGCTGGTCAGCCTGTCGCGTGACGATGCCGGTTTCGGCGACACGCAGCGCGGCTTGATCGCCGGCATCCAGCACCGCTTCTAAGCCATGACGATGCTGCGCTCCCTGTTCCTGTCGCTGCTGTGCCTGCTGCCCGCCCTTGCGGCGGCGCAGGCGTCCACGCCGGCCGAGTGCGTGGTGCCGTCCAAGCCGGGCGGCGCCATGGACCTGACCTGCAAGCTGGCGAAAAAAGGCCTGGCCCAGGAGGGCGTGGCATCCCCGGCTGCAGGATCGGCGATGCGCATCAGCTATCTGCCCGGCGGCATCGGCGCCGTGGCCTGGCATTCGATGGCATCGCAACGGCGCCGCGCGGAAGCGAACACCCTGGTGGCGTTTTCGGGCGGTTCGCTGCTCAATCTGGCGCAGGGCAAGTTCGGCAATGCGAAGGCGGGCGACGTGCGCTGGGTGGCGGCGCTGGGCGCCGACTACGGCATGATCGCCGTGCGCAGCGATTCGCCCTACAAGACCCTGGCCGACCTGATCGCCGCGCTGCGCCAGCATCCGGACAAGGTGCTGATCGGCGTCTCCGGCACCATCGGCAGCCAGGATTGGCTGAAAATGGCGCTTCTGGCACGTCACGCCGGCATCGATCCGAAAGTGCTGCGTTTTGTCGCGCTCGAAGGCGGCGGCGAAGTGTTTACGGCGATGCAGGCCGATTACGTGCAGGTGGTCTCGGGCGATACGTCGGAGGCCACCCTGAACGCCAGTGCCAACCATGCGCGCGTCCTGGCGGTGCTGTCGGAAAAACGCCTGCCCGGTGTACTGGCCGGCGTGCCGACGGCGCGCGAGCAGGGCTTCGACGTGGTCTGGCCGATCATCCGCGGCGTGTGGATGGGACCGCAGGTGCCCGAGGCGGACTACCAGCGCTGGGTGGCCACGTTCGAGCGCGCCATGGCCACGCCGCAGTTCGCCGAGTGGCGCGCACAGGCTGGTTTGTACCCTTTCGCCCTGACGGGGCCGAAGCTGACCGCGTATGTCAAGAAGGCGGTCGACGAGTATGCCAGGCAGGCGAATGAGCTTGGCCTGATGCGTTGAACGACATCCTATTAAAAAAACCTATTCATAGACGGAGACAACCCCATGCAAACCAAGACCCTGCTTCAAGCCGCCCTTGCCACCGCGTTTGCCAGCCTGGCCGGCGCCGCTTTTGCGCAAGTGCCGCCCGGTTATCCGGCCGACTACCAGAAGATCATCGACGCGGCCAAGAAGGAAGGCAAGGTGGTGATCTACAGCGCCACCGACAGCAAGGCCGCCGCACCGCTGATCAAGGATTTCAGCGCCCTGTATCCGGGTATCTCGGTCGAATACAACGACATGAATTCGACGGAAGTGTATAACCGCTTCATTTCCGAAGTGGCCGCAGGCGGCAACACGGCCGATGTCATGTGGTCGTCGGCGATGGACTTGCAGATGCGCCTGGCCTCCGATGGCTATGCGCTCAAGTATAAGTCCGTTGAAGCGGCGAAGATCCCCGGCTGGGCCATGTGGGACGACCAGGCTTACGGCACCACGTTCGAGCCGGCCGCCATCGTCTACAACAAGCGCCTGCTCGATCCTAAGGAAGTGCCGAAGAATCACGACGATTTCGTCAAGCTGATCGCCACGCCGAAATTCAAGGACAAGGTCACCACCTACGACATCGAAAAGTCGGGTGTCGGCTTCATGTTCATGGCGCAGGATGCGAAGGAATATCCGCAGTTCCTGGCGCTGGAAAACGCGTTCGGCACTGCCAAGGTGCGCGTGCAGTCGTCGACGGGCACCATGATGGAGCGCATCTCTTCGGGGGAAAATCTGATCGGCTACAACGTACTTGGCTCCTACGCGCTGGTGCGCGCCAAGACCGATCCATCGATCGGCGTGGTGCTGCCCAAGGATTACACGCTGATCCTGTCGCGCGTGCAGTTCATCAATAAGAATGCGAAGAACGTCAACGCCAGCAAGTTGTGGCTCGATTATATTTTGTCGCACCGCGGCCAGACCATCATTGCCAACGGCGCCAAGCTGTTCGCCATCCGCGCCGACGTCACGGGCGAAACCACGTCGGCCGACCTGATCAAGGTCATCGGCGCGTCCAACGTCAAGCCGATTCCCGTGCACCCGATCATCCTGCAGTTTTTGGGACCGGCCAAGCGCATGGCGTTCCTGAAACAATGGAAAGAGACAGCCGGCAAGAAGTAGGAATAGCCAACGCCGTCTTGGCCGCCCGCGAGCCTGGCTTGCGGGCGCACGCCGCACCCTTCATTCATTGGATTCATCATGCAAACTGCCATCTTGCCGCTGCCTGCACGGTCGCGCTCTCCCTTGTCGCGCCTGAACTGGTCGCGCGGCGTGGTCGTGACGATCACGCTGATCGCCATTTTCCTGCCGCTGTTCCTGATTTTTTATCAGAGCTTTTTGAACGCGCCGTTTTTCATGCCGGTGCGCGAATTCGGCTTTGACTCCTACCGTTTCATCTTCGATGATCCCGATTTCTCCATGGCTTTCAAAAATGGCTTGATGCTGGCCTTTGGCCTGACCGTCATCGCCGTGCCGCTGGGCGGCATGCTGGCCTTTCTGATGGTACGCACGGACCTGCCGGGCCGCGGCTGGGTGGCACCGATGCTGCTGGTGCCCATCTTTGTCTCGCCGATGGTGATGGGCTTTGGCTACGTCGTCTCAATGGGGCCGGTGGGCTTTTACTCGATCTGGGCCAAGGAGCTGTTCGGCTTCGTGCCCTGGAATATTTACTCCTTCACCAGCATCGTCATCATCGCCGGCCTGACGCACGTGCCGCACGTCTATCTGTATGCCTCCTCGGCACTGAAAAGCTTGGGTTCGGACGTGGAGGAAGCGGCCCGCGTGGCGGGCGCCTCGCCGATCCAGGTGATGCTGAATGTGTCGCTGCCGATGATCATGCCGGCGCTGGCGTATGCGGGCGTGCTGGTGTTCTTCCTCGGCTTCGAAGTATTCGGCCTGGTGCTGGTGCTCGGTGATCCGGAAGGCCATTTGGTGCTGCCGACCTATCTGTACAAGCTGACGAACAAGCTGGGCACGCCGTCGTATCACCTGATGGCCGCCGTTGCCGTCTGCCTGGTGATGGTGACCATGCCGCTGGTGATGATACAGCGCTGGCTGCTCAAGTCGGCCAACAAGTATGTGTCGATCAAGGGCAAGGGCGCGCGCAGCAAGGCCATGCCGCTGGGTCGCTGGAAGTGGCTGGCGTTTGCCTTGCTGGCTGGCTGGCTGATTTTCACCATCATCCTGCCGTTGACGGGTATCGTGCTGCGCTCCTTCGTGCAGTACTGGGGCGAAGGCGTGCACCTGGCCGACGTGCTGACCCTGCAGCATTTCCGCGATATTTTCGACCAGCCCTCGCTGGTGCGCGGCATCGTCAACACCATCCTGATCGGCGTGGTCGGCGGCGCGCTGGCCGTGGGTTGCTACAGCTTCATCGCGCTGGCCATGCACCGCAAGCAGGACGGCATCACGCGCCTGCTCGACTACAGCGTGCTGGTGCCACGTGCCGTGCCGGGTCTGCTGGCCGGCCTGTCGTTCCTGTGGGTGTTCCTGTTCGTGCCGGCCTGGCTCGATGGCATGTTGAAAGGCATGGACAACGGCGTGGCCCTGTGGCTGAGCGGCCATGTGATCCCAGTGCTGCGCGAAGTGCGTTCGACCATTTTCGCCCTGTGGTTGGCGTATTCGGTGGTGTGGATGGCCTATGGCATGCGCCTGATTTCCACCGCGCTGTTGCAAGTGGGCCCGGAACTGGAAGAGGCGGCGCGCGCCGTCGGCGCCAGCCGCGGCCAGGTGACGCGCGACGTCACGCTGCCACTGATCAAATACGGTTTGCTGGGCGCCTGGCTGATGGTGTTCCTGATCTTCGAGCGCGAATATTCGACGGGCGTGTACCTGCTCTCGCCGGGCACGGAAGTGATCGGCGCCATGCTGGTGTCGCTGTGGGCAGGCGGCTCGACCGACCTGGTGGCGGCGCTGTCCTTCATCAATATCACCCTGGTGGCCATCGGCCTGGGCATCGCTCTGCGCTTCGGCGTCAAGTTACATAACTGAGCTGCATAACTAAAAATAGACTGAGACCACATCATGAATGAATTGACCGTCAATGAGCTGTACTTGGACTACGGCACCGGCGCTGCCGCCAACCAGATACTGAAGGGTGTCTCGATGCACCTGAAAAAAGGCGAAGTGGTCGCCTTGCTGGGGCCTTCGGGCAGCGGCAAGACCACCTTGCTGCGCGCCGTCGCCGGGCTGGAAAGCCCGAAGGCGGGCACCATCCAGATCGGCGAGCGCAATGTCTACGATGGCGCGAAACACTTCGAGATGCCGGCCGAGCATCGCAACCTGGGCCTGGTGTTCCAGTCGTACGCGCTGTGGCCGCACAAGACCGTGTTCGACAACGTCGCATACGGTCTCAAATTGCGCAAGATGGGCAGCACAGAAATCGCCGCGCGCATCAAGGAAGTGCTGACGCAGCTGGGCCTGGGGCAGCTTGGCGAACGCTATCCGCATCAGCTGTCCGGCGGCCAGCAGCAGCGCGTGGCGATCGCCCGCGCGCTGGTGTACAACCCGCCCGTGATCCTGCTCGACGAACCGCTGTCGAACCTGGACGCCAAGCTGCGCGAGGAAGCGCGCGCCTTCCTGCGCGAACTGATCGTGCGCCTGGGCCTGTCGGCCCTGATGGTAACGCATGACCAGGGCGAGGCGATGGCCATTTCCGACCGCATCTTGCTGCTCAATAACGGCAAGATCGAGCAGCAGGGCACGCCGCAAAGCATGTATGAAACGCCCGATACCCTGTTTACGGCCGAATTCATGGGGAGTAATAACCGCCTGCCCGGCAAGGTGGTGCAGCGCGATGGCAACCAGGTTCGGCTGCTGCTCGATGGCGCCTCCATGCAGGGCGTGGCGCGCGGCGCCAATGTGGGCACGGACGTGACCACCATGATCCGCGTGGAGGAAGTGAAGATCAGCGCCACGCAGGTGGAGAACGCCATCGAACTGCCGCTCCTGACCTGCATGTACCTGGGCGACCGCTGGGAATGCCTGTTCGAGCGTGGTGGCGCCGAGAACATCAGCTTGCGCGCCTATTCGCGCCACAAGCTCGAAGCGGGCAAGTACTGGTTGCACATGCCGGCCGATAAGCTCTGGGTGTTTTAACGGTGCCGAGGTGGCCACGCTGGCGCGCAGTCTGTGCCGCGCTGGCCGCCGGGCTGTTTCGCCTGCTGCCGCGTGCTTAATTTCCCCGCACGACGACTTCCTGCGCCTTCGGTTCGCGCTGGCGCACGAAGCGCACGATGGAGTCGACGGTGACGACGTCGATCTGGCGCGTCATGCGGCGCTCGAACGGATGATCGTCAAAAGCGATATTGGCACGGAACATGCGCGCGCCCAGGCGCGTGGCGGCGGGGATGCTGAGCGTTTGCGGCGCGTAGCTGGCGCTACGCAGCCAGCCTTGCGCTTCGGCGCGCGTTTCGATCTTGCCAGGCTCGTTGCTGGCCGCGGCCAGGGTTTCCAGCACCCACTGGTTCGAGTTCTGGTACTTGGTGGAAAACGGGTAGGCCAGCATATTGTAGTGCGGCTCATGCAGACGCTTGGGCGTGTTGCTGGTCAGCAGGCGCACCAGTTGCCGCTGCGTATCCTGGCCGGGAATCAGGATCAGGGTTTCATACATGAACACGTCGTCCATGAAGAAATTGCCCAAGCCTTCGTTGTACAGCGACGATTGCGCCGTGCCGCATTCATTGAGTTCATGCACCACCAGCCAGCGCCCTTTCGGGTGGTCGCGCCAGGCCAGCGCCATGTGCGAATAGCGCAAATTGTATTTCGACAGGTCCTGACCGGCGCGCGCCACCAGCGCTACTTGTGCGCCCGAGGCATCGAGCGCTTGCAAGGTCTTTTGCGCCAGGTCCATCGATTTGACGAGCGTCGTGGCATCCGTTTGCTTTTCCTCGCACGAGCGCCCCGCATGAGCGGCGCCGGCCAGGGCCAGGCTGATGATTACGGCAGTCAGGCGTTTCATGGGTTCACGCTTTCGAATGGTGGAGGATGGCATTGCCGGCCGCGTTCGGCACATAGGCGATGGCCTTGCCCGACAGGACCAGCATGTGGCCGGTCGAGACGGCCACCACCTTGACGACAGTGCCGGCTGCCAGCGACAGCCCTTGCATGGCTTTCTGGCTCAGCTTGACGGAGGCCGTGGCGGCGGAGGACGCGCCCTTGGTCGCGCTCTTCAGCACGAGGATGCTGCCGTCGGCCACGTCTTCCACCTTGTCAATGACGATTTCACCGGCGGCGGCCAGCACCGACATGGAGCCGACCAGCACGATGGCCGAGGCCATGCTGGCATTGTCGGAGGCGTTGGTGGTATCGGAGTTGGCGGCCTGGGCCGTCAGGCTGGCGGCGCACAGCAGGGTCATGGCGAATACGTGTTTCATGGAGTTCCTGTTCTTCTTGATGGTGGCATTACACTTTGGAGTGGTGCAGCAGCGCCTTGCCCAGTTCGTTCGGGATGAAGGCGATGGCCTTGCCGGACATGACCAGCATGTGGCCGGTGGACAGTGCCACCACATTGACCACGGTGCCGGCCGCCAGCGACAGGCCCTTGGCCGCTTGCGTGCTCATCTGGATGGACGCGCCGCCCGCTTCGGATGCGCCTTTCAGCACGATGACGATGCCTTCGCCCACCGTTTCCACGCTGGCGACGACCACCTGGCCGGAGGCGACCAGCATCGACATGGAACCTGCGACGACGACGGCGGAACCCTGGCTGAGGTTTTGCGAGCCTTTCGACAGATTCTCGGAAGCGGCGGCGTGGACCAGGCCGGGAGCGGCCACGGAGAGCGTCAACAGCGACAGGGACAGGCAGAGGGGCAGCAGGCGTTTCATGTGTTTCTCCTTCAAGTGTGCCAAGTGGCAACGCCATCATTGTAGACTGTGGGCAATTGGTCAATGAAAACGCTACTCGTAGCGGGCAGCCATACCGCAGGTAGCGTATTGCGCTACTTTTTTTGCCGCCAGAACCGATGCTATTTTTGTAAAGGAAGTGCATGCCGCAAACCCACGCCCTGATCGAGGCCTTGAAACGTCTGTTGAAAGCGCGCGCCGTCACATATGCCGAGCTGGCCCAGCGCATCGGCGTGTCGGAAGCCAGCGTCAAGCGGATGTTTTCGCAAAAGCAATTTACCCTGCAGCGCCTGGACCAGATCCTGGTGGCCATCGGCAGCGATTTCCAGCAGCTGGCACTGGCCGTGCAGACGGCGCAGGCCGCGCCCACCCTGATCACGGGGCTGACGTATGCGCAGGAAAAGGAAATCATCGACGACACCCGGCTGTTCGTGGTGGCCGTCTCCGCCCTGAACCTGCTGCCGCTGGAGCAGATCGTCGCCATCTACGACATCAGTGAAGCGCAAGCCGTCAAATACCTGCTGCGCCTCGACAAGATCGGCTTCCTGGAACTGCTGCCGAATAACCGGGTCAAACTGCTGGTGGCGCGCACGTTTGCGTGGATACCGAATGGCCCGATTCATACCTACTTCAAAAAGGAAGCCTATGGCGATTACCTGAATTCGCAATTCGATGGCGAGACAGAATTGCTGCGCCTGGTGAACGTGATGTTGTCGAAGAAATCCACGGCGGCCTTGCTGGAGCGCTTGAAGCAAGTGGCGGTGGAGTTTTCGCAACAGCACCAGGAAGACGCGCGCCTGCCTGGTGTCGAACGCCTGGCCATCAGTTTCATGCTGGCGGCCCGGCCGTGGATGCCGCAAACCTTTAAGGCTTTGCTGCGGCAGTAGCGGCAGCGATGTCGCGGCCAGGCTAATGCTCCTGCTTGTCGGTACTTCCTTGTTCCTCTTTCATCTGCGACAGCAAGCGCCAGGCAAAAAAGCCCAGCACGCCCACGCCCAGCAGCAGTGCGGCCCACAGCGCGGCCAGGCGCAAGCCTGCGCCATCCGGCGTCTTCTCGATGGGGGCGTCGCTGGTCAGAGCCACCACCCTGGCCGCGGTGGCGACAGGCAGCGCCAGCAATTCCTCCTGCGTGAAGCCGGGCGCGACCTGCGACAGTGGCAGCGTTGCCGGCGTTGCGCCACTCCTGCCGAAGACCAGTTGATACGGTCCCTTGCCGCTGGCCAGGAATACCAGGCTGGCCGGTGTCCAGCCCAGGCGCAAGACGGAGTTGAGGTTCGGGTTCGTGCCGCTGTGATATTGCGGCCGCAACACCCATTGCGCCGTTTGCACGACGGGCATGGCCAGGTCGCCGGAGACCCGTTCCTTGCCATCCATGTTGATACGATAGAACGTCGTGTTGAGCAGTGGTTCGAAGTCGGCGACCTGCGTGCTGCGCGCTTGCGGGCGCAGACGCTGGCGCTGGCGCGGCGCCTCGCTTGCCACGTGATACACGCCCAGGGTGACAGGCATGGACGTGTTGCCCTCAGCCAACTGCAAGCTGATGCTGTCGGCGGGAATGGCGATCGGCGTCGCATACAGGCGCTCGTCGACGCTCTTGCCTGCCGTCCCTTTCAATGCGATGGTGGCGCGCGGCGCGGCAACGGCTGTGACACTGACCTGCTGCGCGGCGATGCCGGCGAAAGTGATGGGATCGCCGTACTGCCAGCTCAGCCGCGCATAACGGAAGGCACGCGGCGCGAATTCGATGCGGTCGTTGGCCAGGGTTTGCGTGTCGCTGTTGCGCAGCCAATTCAGCGTGGTGGTGGCGATGGCATCCCATTGTTTCAGGTCGTCGCTTACCTCCAGCAGTACTTGCGCATTGTAGTTATCGGTTCCTGGCGGCAAGGTGAAATGCAGGGCGCCGATGCGGCTATCCTTGGCGGGCGGGCCCGCATCGAGGATCAGACCTTGCAAGCCCGGCGCCGCACCGGGCGTACTGCCGCCACGCGCCGTGACGGACAGCAGGCGGCCGTCATTGCCGGTACGGATATCCACATTGTCCAGTTCGTAGTAGCCGATGTTTTTGCCGGTGACGGGAAAGATGCGCATGGCAAGTGTGTCGCGTTGCGTGCGCGATTGCGCGGGCGGGGCCGTCAGGGCGAAGGCCAGCGGCTTGCCGGTACTGTCGAACAGGCGCACGTCGGCCAAGCTGGCCGAGCGCGCATGCAGATACACGTCGGTGGGGACGCTTATACGGCTCAGGCCGGCACCAGGCTGCGGCGTCAACGCGATGCTCCAGCCATAGTCCTGCGGCCGCTCCGGTGGCGCCGGGGTAGCGGCCAGCGCGCCGCCTGCGATCAGGCACGTGCAGAGGAGGAATGGGGATTTCATGCGGCTCCTTGCTGAGGTTCGGCCGGCGCTGGCGCGGCAGCCTTGGGGAAAGGCGCCAGGTAGCCGATCAAGACCATCAGCAAGCCCACGCCCACGAAGGACACGATGCGTTCGATGCCGCCCACGTTCGACAAGTCGATCAGGAACAGTTTCAGCACGACCAGTCCCAGCAGCACTGCCCCCATACTCCATTGCTGGCGCCGCTGCTGGCGGGCCGCGTGGCGCATCAGCAGCAGGGCCGTGATGCTCCACACTAGCGACAGCATCGCTTGCACGAACTGCGAGGCCAGCATGTCGTCGAAGCGGTAGGGTACGCCCAGGTAATTCGATACCGTGCGCAGTAGCATCAGGTTGAACCAGACATACACGCAGCAGGCGGCCACAGCCGGCAAGCGCGCGTGCCACAGGACGGGCAACGGCACTTGTTTTGCCGGCAGCAAACGGTAGCTGGCAATGGCCAGCAGGATGGCAAAGCCCGTGCTCAAGTCCAGCGGATTGAGCAGTGGTAAATAGGGCAGGGGCGCCATGGCGCCATCGTCGACAATATTCCATGCAGCGATCAAGAGCAGCGACCATAGCGCACCCAGCGGTATCAGGGTGCGCTGGTACCACGCGGCAATCGGCGCCACCGGCCAGGCCTCTGAGCGGCAGCGGCGGATCAGCCAGGCCAGCGCCAGCATCATGGCCCAGGCCGGCAAGTAGCGGGCCCAGGCGGGGCTGACGCTGCCTTCATGGCCCGCCAGCCAGGCGTTGACATGCATGGCGCCCACGGGCCACAGCATCAGCCATGGTGCTGCCGTGCGCAGCGTATGCAAGAAACGCAGCGCTCGCACGTCGAGTTGCCAGCCCGCTTGTGGCCAGGCCAGCAGCAGGTATTCGCCGGCCGCCAGGGCACTGGCCAGGGCCAGCCAGCTCAAGCCCGTCGGCAGGTAATCGTGCAGGTACAAGGCCAGCAGCAGGTTGGCGCTCCACACAAGCAGACCCAGCCAGGCAGCCACTCTGAGCCAGCGTAACTGCGGCCATTCCAGGCGCCGCGCCAGGAGGGCGAACACGGGCGTTGTGACGCACACGGCAATCAGGTACAGGGCCAGCCAGTGCTCGCCCGCGTGTGGCTGCATAGACAGGTTGCCGTCGATCAGGCGCAGCAGCCAGCTGGTGAAGGGTACGAGGATGGCGGCAAACCACAGCAAGCCGCTCCAGACCAGCAGGGGCCGCGCGACCAGGGCCAGCAGCTCGCCGCCGCCGCGCGCGCGCAGCGCAAGGAAGCGGGCGCTGGCAAAGGCGGCGGCGCCCAGCAGCAGGGCGCTGAGGAAGGAACCGTCGAACAGGCTGGCCGGGTGCTGGTCCCAGGCCCAGCTGGCGCGGCTGAGCAGCACCAGCCCTGCGAGGACTTGCACGGCCAGCAGCAGGGCGCGCGGCGCATGCCATTGTTCGCGCCGCGCCAGCGCCGCCAGCAGGGCGGTCACGCCCAGCGCGCTGACGGTCAGCAGGTTGAGTTGCGTGGTGGCATCCGTGCGCAGCAGGATTTCGCTCCAGATGCCGCCCAGCAGCCAGGCCGTGGCGGCCGTCAGGAACAGCACGGACAGGCTGCTCATGAATTCCGGATACAAGTGGCTGCCGTGGCGGCGGAAATTGAAGGCCATCACCAGCGCGGCGGCGGCCAGCAGCGCGCAGCCGAGCCAGATGTTGGCCTGCAGGGCCGCTGCCGTATTGAGTTCCTGCATGGCACCGAGGAAGGCAAGCCAGGCGGCCGCCTGTACCAGCAGGCCGAAGGCCCAGGCCAGGGTCTGGCGCTGGCGCAAGCCGACCCAGACGATGCCCGCGCCTTCCAGCGCCCAGGCGGCGGACGTCCAGCGGCCGTCGAGGGCGAACGGGATGGCCAGCGTACCGAAGACGATGCCCAGCGCCAGGAAGGCTTCGGCCAGCAGGCGGAAACCGTTCCTGCGCCACAGGGCCACGGCCAGTCCCATGTAGGTCAAACCGGCAAGCAGCGCGGAAAACGCCAGGCCGAAGTCAAAGTGCCAGACCAGGCTGTATTGCAGGCCCATGGCCGCCAGCGGCGTACCGAAGACGAGCGTGCCATCCACGTAATGCTTGAGGCGCGGCGCCTGGCGCGCGCAATAGGCAATCGCAATGCCGATATAGAACAGCACGAACAGGATCAAAAACAGCTGCGTCGACAGGTAGTGCTCGGGCGTGTAGCGCAGCAGGCCCCAGGTGGTGGCGACGACGAAGGTGAAGCCAAAGCTCAGCACATTCAGGACGCGCCAGGCACGCTTCAGGGCGATAGCGAAGACGCCCGCGTTGAGCAGCGCGTAATAGCTGAACAGGCCGATATGGTTGCCGCTGCCCGTCGACACGAGCAGGGGCACGGCAAAGCCGCCGACGATGCCGAAAACGGCCAGCCAGACGGCGTTTTGCAGCACGGCCAGCAGGCAGGTGAACGCCGTCAGCACGAACAGCACGGCAAACGCCAGGCCCGCCGGGATCAGTTCATACAGGCGGAAGGCGCCAAACGTCACCAGCATCAGGATCGCCAGCGCCGTGCCCTGCAGCGGCAAGCTGATGCCGGGGCGGCTGGTGCGGATGCGCCAGGCCCAGGTCAGCAGGGCAATATCGGCGAGCACGATGCCGGCCAGGCGCAGCTCGATGGGCACCGTGACCTGCGCCGACACATATTTGAGCAGGAAGCTGACGCCGAGGAAGAGGATCAGCAAGCCCAGCTTGGCGACCAGGTTGCCGGTAAATAGCCAGTTCTTCGCCTTGGCAACGAGGCCGTCCGGGCGTGCGATCCAGGATGGGGTGTTGGCGGCGGCAGGGGCTGGCCTGGCTGGGGGAGGTGGTGCCGATGGCGCGGGTGCGGATGTGGTGGCTGGCGCGGCTGGCGGGACCTTTGCCAGCTCGACCGGCCCGATCACGGTCGCTTGCGGCACGGTGGCGGCTGGTGGCACCGGTGCAGGCGCGGAAATAGGCACAGGCACAGGCACAGCACTCTTCACGATGGGCGCGGTAGCTGGCGCTTCGTCCTGGCCTTCCAGCGCTCGCAGGCGCTGCTGGATGCCGTCGACTTCCTTGCGCAAGTGCGCCGTCAGCAACTCCAGATCTGCTACTTTCCTGCGGTGCTGCAACACCAGCACGAAGGCGGTGACCAGCAAGGCCAGGATGGTCAATGATGTCATTCCAGACATGGGGGCAGCTTTCCGGGAGGGGCTGGCAGGGGCGCCAGCGATATGCGCACATTACCTTATTATCAAGAAACAAGCGATTTCTGTTGTGTCAGGGCAAGTGCCAGGAAGCGCGTGCGGCGGCGAGGCGAACCTGACGTGGCACGCTGTTTTCCGTATTGACGCTAAGCAAGATGACGACATTCAGATTGTCGTGCGCAGGATAGTGCTGTATTTTAGCAATTCCTTAATTGCCAGTTCCCCATGCCATGAGTCAAAGCAGCCAGTTTTCCTTATTGTCGCAGCGCCGTTTCGGGCCCTTCTTCTGGACCCAGTTTTTTGGCGCCTTCAACGACAATCTGTTCAAGACGGCCCTGATGGTGATCCTCGCCTACGATGCGCTGAGCTGGACCACGCTCGACCCATCCACCATCACCAACCTGATTCCCGGCCTGTTCATCCTGCCCTACGTGGTGTTTTCAGCCACGGCGGGCCAGCTGGCCGACAAGTTCGAGAAGGCGGGCCTGGCGCGCTTCGTCAAATGGATGGAACTGGCCATCATGGCCGTTGCCGCCGCTGGCTGGATGACGCATACCCTGTGGCTGCTGGTGGCCGCCGTGGTGGGCATGGGTGTGCATTCAACCCTGTTTGGCCCCATCAAGTATGCGTATCTGCCGCAGCAGTTGAAACCCGAGGAATTGGTCGGCGGCAATGGCCTGATCGAGATGGGCACCTTTGTCGGCATTTTATTGGGCGAAATCCTCGGCGCCGTCTTGATCGTGCATAAGCCGCTGGGCGTGGAACTGGTGGCCGGCGCGACGATTGCCGTGGCCATTTTCGGCCTGCTCGCCAGCTACCGCGTGCCGCGCACGCCCGCGCCCGAGCCGGACTTGAAGGTGAGCCTGAATTTTGTCGCCGAATCGTTCCGCAACCTGAATTTCTCGCGCAAGAACCGTCCCGTTTTCCTGGCCATGCTGGGCAATTCCTGGTTCTGGTTTTACGGCGCCTTGATCCTGGCACAGTTCCCCGTGTATTCGAAAGATTTCCTGCATGGCGACCACAGCGTGTTTGTGCTGCTGCTGACCGTGTTTTCCGTCGGCATCGGTACCGGTTCGCTGCTGTGCGAGCGCCTGTCCGGCCACAAAATCGAGATCGGCCTGGTGCCGTTCGGCTCCATCGGCCTGTCGCTGTTCGGCATTGACCTGTATTTCGCCAGCAATGCCTATGCGAATACGCAAGTGGTCGACGCGCTGGCGTTTGTCAGCCAGGCGGGCGTGCCGCGCATCTTGCTCGACATTGTCATGATCGGCGTGTTTGGCGGCTTTTTCATCGTGCCGCTGTTCGCCCTGATCCAGACCCGCTGCGATCCGAAACACATCTCGCGCACCATTGCCGGCATGAATATTCTGAATGCGCTGTTTATGGTGGCGGCCGCTGGCGTGGCCATCGTGCTGCTGGGCAAAGGCTTTACCATACCCCAGCTGTTCCTCGTCACAGCCATTTTGAATGCGCTGGTGGCGGCCTACATCTTCTCGCTGGTGCCGGAATTTCTCATGCGCTTCCTGGCGTGGATACTCATCCAGACCGTGCACCGCGTGAAGGTGGTCGATGGCGAACGCATCCCCACGGAAGGCGCGGCGGTGCTGGTGTGCAACCACGTCAGCTATGTGGACGCCATCGTCATCATGGCGGCCAGCCCGCGCCCCATCCGTTTCGTCATGGATCACCGCATCTTCAAGATGCCGGTGATGGGATGGATTTTCCGCACGGCCAAGGCGATTCCCATCGCGCCGGCCAAGGAAGATCCTTTCCTGATGGAAAAGGCCTTCATCGATATCGCGCAAGCGCTGCACCAGGGCGAACTGGTGTGCATTTTCCCTGAAGGCAAGCTGACGCGCACGGGCCAGATCAGCGAGTTCAAGGGCGGCATCGCCAAGATAATCGAACGCAGCAAGGTGCCCGTGATTCCGCTGGCGCTGCGCGGTTTGTGGGGCCATCTGTTGAGCCACCGCAATGGCCATCTGTTCGAGCGCGCCTTCAAGGCCGGCTTGCGCTCGCGTTTGTCGCTGGCCGTGGGCATGCCCGTGGCGCCCGAGGCCGCTACGCCGGAATTGCTGCAGCAAAAGGTGCAGGAATTGCGCGGCAAGTGGAAATAAGCGTCATTCCTCTCGCGTAACGGCTCCCGCCCGTTGTGCCAGGTGCGCGCGGAGCAGGACGGCGATGGCGGCGAAATCCACCGGTTTGGTCAGGTGATGCTCGAAACCGGCTTGCTCCGTGCGTGAGCGCGCCTCGCCCTGGCCCCAGCCCGTCAGGGCGATCATCAGCACCTCGCGTCCCTGCGCACGCTGGCGTATCTGGCGTGCCGCTTCATAGCCATCCATGTCCGGCATACCCAGGTCCATCACGACCAGTTGTGGCCACGCCAAATCAACGGCCGCCAGCGCCTGTTTGCCGCCATACGCGACGCTGGCGGCATAGCCCTCGAGCTGGAACAGGCTTTGCAAGGAATCGGCCGCGTCGCGGTTGTCGTCCACCACCAGCACTTGCACCGGCTGGTGCGCGCCGGCGGGCGACTCGCTGTCGGCGGCGGCCGGCGTGGCGGCCAGTATGTTGCTGGCGCTGGCCGGCAGTGTGACGATGAAGCGGCTGCCTCGGCCGGGGCCGTCGCTGTAGGCGTCGATGCCGCCACCGTGCATTTCGGCAAATTGGCGCGCCAGGCTGAGGCCGATGCCCAGCCCGCTGGTCATTTGGCCCGCCACCGTGCGTCCCTGTTCGAACATGGAAAAGATGCGCGGGATGGCGTCCGGCTCGATGCCGATGCCATTGTCTTCGACCGTCACTTGCAGCAGGCTCTGCGCCTGGCGTGCCGTAATGTGGATGTGGCCGCCGTCCGGAGTGAACTTCACGGCATTCGAGACGATATTGGCAAAGATCTGCACCATCCTGGCATAGTCGGCGCGCAGCGTCACGGCATGCGGCGGTATATCGAGTGCGATGCGGATGTGCCGGTTGCTGGCCGCAGGTTGGCACAACTCGGATACATGGTCGAGCACTTGTTGTAACGTAAACTCCTTGCGCTGTAGCAACACCTTGCCGCTGGTGATGCGCGCCACGTCAAGCAAGTCATCCACCAACCGCGTCAGGTGCGTCACTTGGCGCTCGATCACGTCGCTCACTTTGCCGACCTGCTCGGATGCCGGGAACAGGCGTTTGAGCAAGGCCACGGACGACTTGATGGGGGCCAGCGGATTGCGCAGTTCATGCCCGAGGCTGGCAATGAATTCGTCCTTGCGCCGCTGCGTCTCGCGCACCTGGTACTGGCGCTGGCGCGCGCGCAGCATGGCATGCGCCGACGTAATCAGGGTCAATATGTGCACGGGGCGTTCCAGCAGGGTCAGATTGCCCAGGGTGGCAATGGCTTGCCGCAAGGGCAGAGAATCGCGCCCCGCATGCGTCAGCAGGATGATGGGCAAGTCGGACCAGTCAGGCTGCTGCCGGGCGTAAGCGTCGAGCACGGAGTACACGCCTGCATACAGCGCCTCGTCCACCGTCAGCACGCCGCCGGCGCCCAGTGCCAGTTGCTCGGCCAGTTCGCCGGGAGAGCGGCAGGCGTGGCTGGCGATGGCGCTGCTTGCGAATACCGTGCCGGCCAGGGCGGCATCCTGGCCGGCAGGCGCGTAGATCAGGATGCGCTGCTCCATGGCAATTTCTAGGGCAAGCCCGACAGGATGCCGTGAAAACCGGCCAGGGCCGGGCCGATGCGGATGCCCTGCGGGCTGATGTCGAAGCGGCGGATGCTGCGTTCGTGCGCGCTGCCGCGTTTCTTGAAGATGGAAATGGCTTGCCGCACCTCGCCCTCTGTTTCGTAATAGCGCAGCATGATGACGCTGTCGGCCAGGTAGCTGGCATCGGCCGAGGTGGTCATGCAGGTGCCCAGCATGTTTTGCGGCACGCCGACGAGCAGGGTGACCACGCCGCACTGGCCCAGGTAATTGAGCAATTCATGCAAGTGGGTGCTCTGGAAGCGCTCATCGGGCACCGCATGCATGTAGCCGTTCAGGCTATCGATGACGATCACGCGGGCGCCCCGTTCTACCGCGTCGACTACGGCCTGGGCGAATTCGCCCGGTGTCAGCTCGGCCGGATCGATCTGCTGTGCGCTCAGCAGGCCTGTGTCGAGCGCCGCCTGCAGGCGCATGCCCACGTTGTCGGCCCGGTTCAGCAGCTTGCTGCGCGCTTCCTCGAACAGGAACATGGCGCACGGTTCGCCGCGCTTTGTTGCCGCGTGCACGAATTGCGCCGCCAGGGTGGACTTGCCGCTGCCGGCGGGGCCGGAAATGAGGGTGCTCGTGCCTTCTTCCAGGCCGCCGCCTGTCATGGCGTCGAGTTCGGGCACGCCGCTCGACAGGCACCGATGGTTGCCATCGCGCCGCGTGTCGGCTGCCACCAGGCGCGGATAGACGACCAGGCCGTCACGGGCGATCTTGTAGTCGTGCGTGCCGCTGCGAAACGGCACGCCCCGGTATTTCACCACCCGCACGCGGCGCCGGTCATTGCCATACGCCTGGTTTTGCAGCTCCAGCGAGATCACGCAATGGGCTACGCTACGCACTTGCAAGCTGTCGTCGAGCGCGGAACGGTCATCGATCAAGAGGGTGGTGCAGTGCCGGCTGGCCAAGTATTGCTTCAACGCCACTACCTGGCGCCGGTAGCGCAGGGGGTTTTCCGCCAGTAACTGCAGTTCGGACAGCGAATCGAGCACCAGGCGGGCCGGACGGTGCTTGTCGATGGCGGCCAGGATGCGCTGGTTGGTCGAGGCCAGCTCGATTTCGGACGGATGGAAGATGGTGTACTGGCGCTCCGGGTCGAGTATGTCATCGCTGGGCGCCACTTCTTCGATGGCGATGCCGGTCAGGTTCCAGCCATGCGAC
Organism: Janthinobacterium algoris; assembly: GCF_051380935.1. Lineage (NCBI taxonomy): Bacteria > Pseudomonadati > Pseudomonadota > Betaproteobacteria > Burkholderiales > Oxalobacteraceae > Janthinobacterium > Janthinobacterium algoris. Next base: position 593,732 of record NZ_JBNYXZ010000001.1, read on the forward strand.
AGCGCTGCGGCGCGCAGCTCGATCTCGGATTCGGCCAGGGCGATATACAGCACGGGCGCGCCGCTGCGCGCGCCTTCAGCCAGAAATTGCAGCGCCAGGGTGGTCTTGCCTGTGCCGGGCACGCCTTCGACCAGGTACAGGCGCTCGGGCAGCAAGCCGCCCGTGAGTACGGTATCGAGGCCGGGGACACCCGTCGACAGCAGTGGCGGCGCGTCCAGGCCGCTCGCATCCTCGTGTTGCGCCATTCCTTGCGCCTGTGCTGTCATCATCGCGCCCCCGCTGTGCCACGCTGTGGTCACGCTGTGGTCAGTATATTAGCGCGTATGTCGCGGCATGTCTTTTCGATACCATTGGTAATTATTTATGGCGCTGGGCTTGGCCGTGCCGGGCAGTGTTGCGCACGCGATCACGGCTTCAGCAAAAAATGCATTACCCTGCTACAGTATTTACTCAATCCAACTTTTCCGCATTGCCGTTTTGCCGCCGTCCGCCAGATTCCTGACCAACTTTGCTGGCGTGCCATTGCAGTTGCTGCCCTCATTTCATTGCCTCATTTATAACTTAATTCGCTTGATAGTTACTATGTTTCAATTGTAACGATGCTTGACGATTTTAGAATGATCGTTCATTCTTTGATCTGCGTTAATAAATTTAGTCATTTCTAACGACACTAGCCAGCTTCTTTTTCAGAAAGTCCAAGATGCAACCAACCTTTTCCTTGACGTCGCCGCGTACGAGCGGCGCTATTGCCGTTCTGTGCGCCACTGTAATCATGGCCGGCTGCAGTAAAAAACAGGAAGCACCTCACGCGCAGCAAGCGCCACAGGTGGTCGTGTTTACTGTTAATCCGGCTGCGTTGCCGATGAGCGCCGAATTGCCCGGCCGCACGAATGCATACCAGGTCGCCGATGTGCGCCCGCAAGTCGGTGGCTTGATCCAGAAGCGCTTGTTCGTCGAGGGCAGCGATGTGAAAGCGGGCACGGCCCTGTACCAGATCGATTCGGCCACTTACCAGGCTGCCTATAACTCAGCCAAGGCGGCCTTGTCGAAAGCCAAGGCCAACCTGCTGACGGCCGGCCCGAAAGCCTCCCGCTACAAGGAACTGGTTGCCATCGAAGGCGTGAGCCGTCAGGAATACGATGATGCCGTCGCTGCGTTCGAGCAAGCCAAGGCAGACGTCGAGTCCGCTACCGCGGCACTGGAATCGGCCAACATCAACCTGAAATACAGCACCGTGACGGCACCGATCAGCGGCCGCACCAGCCGCTCGACCGTGACGGCCGGCGCGCTGGTCACGGCGGGCCAGGCCGAAGCGCTGACCACCGTGCAGCAACTCGATCCGATCTATGTCGACGTGACCCAGTCGAGCACCGACCTGCTGCGCCTGAAACGCCAGATGGCCGACGGCTCGCTGAAGAAAGTGGGCGAAGGCCAGGCCAAGGTTGACCTGCTCTTGCCGGACGGCAGCAAATACAGTGAATCGGGCAAGCTGCAGTTCGCTGGCGTGACGGTCGATCCGACCACCGGCAACGTGATCTTGCGCGCGCTGTTCCCGAACCCGAAAGGCGAATTGCTGCCAGGCATGTACGTGCGTGCGCAGCTGGAAACGGGCGTGGATGAAAAAGCCATTACCGTGCCGCAAGTGGGCGTGACGCGCAACCAGAAGGGCCAGGCAACCGCCTTGATCCTGAACAAGGAAAACAAGGTCGAGCAACGCGTGTTGACCACCAGCGGCACGGTCGGCAACGACTGGCTGGTGACGTCCGGCCTGGCCGCAGGCGACCGCGTGATCGTGGAAGGCTTGCAAAAAGTCAAGCCAGGCGCCCCGGCCGTTGCCGTACCGGCCAAGGCCGCTGCCGCATCTGCCGCCGCATCGGTTGCCAGCGCCCACTAATTCAGGAGAATATTAATGGCCCGTTTTTTCATTGATCGCCCGATTTTTGCCTGGGTGATCGCGATCGTCATCATGCTTGCCGGCGTGATTTCGATCCTCAGCCTGCCGATCGCGCAGTACCCGAGCATCGCTCCGCCGTCGATTTCGATCAGCGGCTCCTACCCTGGCGCTTCCGCCAAGACCGTGGAAGATGCGGTGACCCAGGTCATCGAACAAAAGATGAAGGGTATCGACGGCTTGCGTTACATGGCGTCGTCGAGCGATGCGACTGGCGGCGTCAGCATCACGCTGACGTTTGCCAGCGGCACTAACCCAGACATTGCCCAGGTGCAAGTACAGAACAAGCTGCAACTGGCGACGCCACTGCTGCCGACGGCTGTCACGCAGCAAGGCTTGGTCGTGTCGAAAGCCACGAAGAACTTCCTGATGGTGTTCGGCTTCATTTCCGAAAACGGCAAGATGGACCAGACCGACTTGAGCGACTATGTCGCCGCCAACGTCGTCGATCCGCTGAGCCGTGTTGCCGGCGTGGGCGATGTGACCCTGTTCGGTTCGCAGTACGCCATGCGTATCTGGCTCGATCCGGCCAAGCTGCAAAGTTTTAACCTGACCCCGGCGGACGTGATCACGGCCGTGCAGGCGCAGAATGCGGAAGTGTCGGCCGGTGAACTGGGTGGCACGCCGTCCGTCAAGGGCCAGCAGTTGAACGCCACCGTGTCGGCGCAGAGCCGCTTGCAAACGGCGGAGCAGTTCGGCGCCATCTTGCTGAAAACATCGACCAACGGTGCCATGGTGTACCTGAAGGACGTGGCCAGCATGGAACTGGGCCGCGAGAACTACAATACCGTGGCCCGCTACAACGGCCATGCGGCTACCGGCGTGGCGATCAAGCTGGCGACGGGTGCCAACGCGCTCGATACGGCCAATGCGGCGAAAGCCATGTTGGGCAACCTGAGCAAGCAATTCCCTGAAGGCATGAGCTACCAGGTCGCGTTCGATACCACCCCGTTCGTGAAACTGTCCATTGAAGAAGTGGTCAAGACCCTGGTGGAAGCGGTCATCCTGGTATTTTTGGTGATGTATCTGTTCCTGCAGAACTTCCGCGCCACCCTGATCCCGACCATGGCCGTGCCGGTCGTGCTGCTCGGTACCTTCGGCATCCTGAACGCGTTTGGCTATTCGATCAACACCTTGACCATGTTCGCCATGGTACTGGCCATCGGTTTGCTGGTCGATGATGCGATCGTGGTGGTGGAAAACGTCGAGCGCGTGATGAGTGAAGAAGGCTTGTCGCCGCTGGAAGCGACGCGCAAGTCCATGACGCAGATCACGGGCGCGCTGGTCGGTATCGCCATGGTGTTGTCGGCCGTGTTCGTGCCGATGGCCTTCTTTGGTGGTTCGACGGGCGTGATTTACCGCCAGTTCTCGATCACTATCGTCTCGTCGATGGTGCTGTCCGTCATCGTCGCGCTGGTATTTACGCCAGCTTTGTGCGCCACTTTGCTCAAACCCGTCGAAAAGGGCCATCACGCCAGCAACAAGGGCTTCTTTGGCTGGTTCAACCGCAGCTTCGATAGCAGCAGCAACAAATACCAGGGCTGGGTTGGCAGCATGATCCGCCACCGTGGCCGTTCGATGTTGTTGTACGTCATCTTGCTGGCTGGCCTGGTATTCCTCTTCATGCGCTTGCCGACCTCCTTCCTGCCGGAGGAAGACCAGGGCATTCTGTTTACGCAGATTCAATTGCCGACGGGCGCCACGCAAGAGCGCACCCTGAAAGTGATCGAGCAGGTCGAAGACCACTTCATGAACAGCGAGAAAGACAACGTCGCCTCCGTGTTTGCTGTCGCCGGTTTCAGCTTCGGTGGTAACGGCCAGAACACGGGTATCGCCTTCGTGCGCTTGAAGGACTGGGCGCTGCGCAAGGACGTGGCGCAGAAAGCGCCGGCCGTGGCCGGTCGCGCCATGGGCAAGTTGTTGCAGATCAAGGATGCGATGGTGTTTACGTTTGCACCGCCGGCCGTGCTGGAACTGGGTAACGCCACCGGTTTCGACATGCAGCTACAGGATATCGGCGGTGTCGGCCATGACGCCCTGATGGCGGCACGTAACCAGTTGCTGGGCATGGCCTCGCAAAACCCGACCATGGTGGGCGTGCGCCCGAACGGCCAGGAAGATACGCCGCAATACAAGATCGACATCGACCAGCAGAAAGCCACAGCGCTGGGCTTGCAGATCTCGGAAATCAACCGCGTGCTGAGCGTGGGCTGGGGTAGTTCGTATGTCAACGACTTCCTCGACCGTGGTCGCGTGAAGAAAGTGTTCATGCAAGGCAATGCCGAATCGCGCATGCTGCCGGAAGACTTGAACAAGTGGTTCGTGCGCAATACTGCTGGCCAGATGGTGCCGTTCTCGGCCTTTGCCACCGGCAAGTGGATTTACGCGTCGCCCCGCCTGGAACGCTACAACGGCTTGCCGTCGGTAGAGATCCTGGGTACACCGGCACCGGGCCAGAGCACGGGCGCCGCCATGAACGCGATGGAAGCGATGGTGGCGCAGTTGCCGCCTGGCATAGGCTTCAGCTGGACCGGCGTGTCGCTGGAAGAGCGTGAATCCGGTTCGCAGACGCCGCAACTGTATGCACTGTCCTTGCTGATCGTGTTCCTGTGCCTGGCTGCACTGTATGAAAGCTGGTCGATCCCGTTCTCCGTGCTGCTGGTGGTACCGCTGGGCGTGATCGGCGCGGTACTGGGTACGTGGATGTTTGGCCTGTCGAACGACGTGTACTTCCAGGTGGGCTTGCTCACGGTGGTGGGCCTGTCGGCGAAGAATGCGATTCTGATCGTGGAATTTGCCAAGGAAATGCAGGAATCGGGCATGTCGCTGCTGGACGCGACCTTGCACGCGGTGCGTCTGCGTCTGCGTCCGATTTTGATGACCTCGATTGCCTTCGGCCTGGGCGTGTTGCCACTGGCCATCTCCAGCGGTGCCGGTTCCGGCAGCCAGAACGCCATCGGTATCGGCGTGCTGGGCGGTATGTTGACGGCCACCTTCCTCGGTATCTTCTTCGTGCCGGTGTTCTTCGTGCTGGTGCGCGGCTTCTTCTCGAAGCCGGACGCGCCAGCCACGCCGGCGACGCCTGGTTCGCCAGCCGTCACGCTTTCCAAGGATGCACATTAATATGAAAAAATCGCTACTCTCCATGGCGGCACTGGCCTTGCTGGCCGGTTGCAGCCTGGCTCCCACGTATGAGCGTCCGGCAGCGCCGGCGCCTACGGCGTGGCCGACGGGCCCTTCCTACAAAGCCGACACGGCCGCCGCCGACGCCAAGCCGGTGGCGGACGTCGCCTGGCGCGAGTTCTTTGCCGATGCGCGCCTGCGCCAGGTACTGGAACTGGCGCTGGCCAACAACCGCGACCTGCGCGTCTCGATCCTCAACATCGAGAAGGCGCGCGCCACGTACGGCATCGAACGCGCCGCGCTGATCCCGACTCTGTCGGCTTCCGGTGGCCAGACGGCCAGCCGCGTGCCGAAGAACGCCAGCGCCAACGGCGAAGCGTCCATCAATCGCCAGTACACGGCGAACCTGGGCGTCTCGGCGTACGAGCTGGACTTCTTCGGCCGCGTACGCAGCCTGTCCGACAGCGCGCTGGAACAATACCTGGGCACGGAAGAAGCACGCCGTGCGCAGCAGATCAGCCTGGTGGCCGAAGTGGCCAGCACCTATCTGAACCTGGTGGCCGACCAGCAGCGCCTGCGCGTGGCGCAAGACACCCTGAAGAGCCAGCAATCGTCGTATGACCTGGCCGTGCGCCGCTTCAATGCCGGTGCTACGTCCGGCCTGGACAAGTACGATGCCCAGACCAGCGTCGAGTCCGCCCGTTCCGACGTGGCTGTCTACACGAGCCAGGTTGCGCTGGATCAAAACGCGCTGGTCCTGTTGGTGGGCGGCCCCGTGTCAGCCGACTTGCTGCCGCCAGCCGAGTTCGGCGCCGTGACGGCCCTGGCGGACATTCCTTCCGGCTTGCCGTCGGACGTGCTGCAACGCCGTCCCGACGTGCTGGCGGCGGAGCGCACCCTGCGCGCAGCGAATGCCAACATCGGCGCGGCGCGCGCCGCCTTCTTCCCGCGCATTTCGCTGACGGCGACAGCAGGTTCGCTCAGCGACAACCTGTCGGGCCTGTTCAAGGCGGGCAGCGGCACGTGGAGTTTCATTCCACAGATCAGCTTGCCGATCTTCGATGGCGGCGTGAACCGCGCCAACCTCGATATCGCCAAGGTGCAGCGTGAAATCTCCGTGGCGCAATACGAAAAGGCGATCCAGGTCGCCTTCCGTGAAGTGTCCGATGCGCTGGCCCAGCGCGGTACCATCGACGAGCGCCTGCAATCGCAGGTCTCGCTGGTCGAGGCGTCGACGAAGAGCTACACCATCCACGACGCGCGCTACAAGCAGGGCGCCGAGTCTTACCTGAACGCCCTGGTGGCCCAGCGCGCGCTGTACACGGCGCAGCAAAGCCTGATCACGGCGCGCCTGGCCAAATCGACCAACCTGGTGACTTTGTACAAGGTGCTGGGCGGCGGTTGGCAGCCTGAGCAGACAGCCGTCGCGGCGGCTGGCGGCGTCCAATAATCACGGGGACGCCGATGCCGGCCTTGCCCGCAAGGGCAGGGCTGGCGCGCTACAGGAAAAGTCATGAACCAAGTTGAAAAGAAGCATCCGGATCCCGAGCGCGCCAACACGCGGCGCAAGCAGGTGCTCGATGCGGCGGAGAGTTGTTTCAGCCGCCGCGGCTTCCACGGCGCCAGCATGGCCGAGATATCCAAGGCTGCCGGCATGAGTGCGGGTCACATCTATAATTATTTTGACAGCAAGGATGCGATCATCGCCGCCTTCGTCATGCAGAATACGGAGCGTGTGTCGAACCTGATGCAGGACCTGGCGCAGCGCGAAGACCCGCTGCAGGCCGTGATCGACAATGCAGGCGAACATGTGCTGGAAAGCCTGGACCCGAAAACCTGGGTAATGCCGCTGGAAATCTTTGCCGAGGCATCGCGCAATCCCGCCATCGCCGAGATGCTGCACTGCGCGGACCGGCGTTCGCGCCAGTTGTTCTTGTCCATTATCAAGGAGGCGCGCATCAAGCGCGGCTTGCCTGCGGATGAAGAGATGCTGAAAGGCCGGCTGAACGCCATGATCGCCATGTACCAGGGATTGCCCGTGCGGGTAGTGCACAATCCCGACGTCAAGGTCGAACCCTTGATCGCCGGTTTCCGCATCGCCCTGACGGCGCTGCTGCTCAGTGAATAAGCGTTTTGCCCCAGGCTGAAAAAAACTTTGCGCAGTTCGATATGAATCATGCGCAAAAGCATGGCAAAAACTTAAAAGCCTCTGCTATAATTCTCACCTCGTCGGGGCGTAGCGCAGCCTGGTAGCGTACATGCATGGGGTGCATGGGGTCGGAAGTTCGAATCTTCCCGTCCCGACCATAAGAATCAAAGACTTAGGCCAATCTTCGGATTGGCCTTTTTCTTTTTCGGCGTCCGGTGTCCGGCGCGTGTCCGGATAATCAATGCTCTAATACGGCTTTGCACGAACTTACGCGGTCTAATATCTCAGTAAATTAGTAAACTTCGCGTTTTCTATATTGCATATAATCAAGTTGGATTGCACACAGGATGCAGCCCGCAGCCGCACTGTGCTGCGCCACAGAACTTGAAAAGGTATAAGATATGGCAACCCGTCCGTCGACTCCGCAACCGCAGCCCCAGCCTCAAAGCCCTCCAAGCCAACCGGGTAGTGGTCAGAAGAGTCATGTCCCCCGGCCCGCCGAGCATCGACCACCGCCGCCCCCGACCGAGAGAAAATAGCTATGTCAGATCGAGAATACTTGTGGTCCCGGAGAAGCGACGTGCGCCAGCGAGCTTTGGCGAATCGGATCTACTACCAGGAGCGCCAGCGCATCTTCGAAGTGCGCGAGGGCTTCGTGAAGGTAATCTCGATCTTGGCGGGCACGCTGGCATTCTCAAAATTTGTCCCACCTGATTACATTCCAGTCTTCACCGCCGTAATCGCCGTGGCCAACCTCGGCTCTCTGGTGTTCGGGTTCGGCACGAAGGCGCGCGATAGCGCAAAGCGCAGCTCCGAGTGGGCATTGCTGGAGCGCGATATCGAACTACCTGGCGAGCGAAACTTCACTGAAGACCAAGTCGCGCAGTGGGCTTCCCGCTGCAACGAAATAGAGGCTGGCGAGCCGGCAGCTCACCCTGGATTATTCGAACGCGCCAACCATCGTGCGTGCGAGGCCATGGGGAGCAAGCAGGGGAAGCTGTCGTTTTGGCGTATGCATCGACCAGTTATTTTTCTTCATTGAAACCCGCCCTGTGCGGGTTTTTTTACGCCTGGCGCAGGGGAGTCGGACAGAGGAGTGCGTCCGTTGCAGCCCCTTCGGTTCGTGCCAATCTCCGGGCGGCGCTACATCTGTGATTTTTCCATATGTGGAGTCGGCTCGGCACCTGGCCGCCCGCGCCAGATCTGCCCCTGGACTGCAGGTCTGCGCGCACCCCCAAAAATTTTTGGTCGTCATCACCGGCACTGGCCCGGCTGCAGGTGGCCAGGCTCGCACTCCCAAATTTTCGGGCCAGTGTTCAGCGGGCTGTCGACCTGGCGCAAGGGTACGATTTGAAATCCGCCCCTTCGAGGCCGACCCCGGCCAGCGCCAGCAGTACGCTGGCCGGGGTTCGTGGTCAGCACGAGCGGTCCGCAATCCTCACTCGCGCCATCCTGGTCACGGCTGGACTACGATGACGGCACGGCCATGCGGCCGCCAATATGAGGAGCGAGTCATGGGCAAGAGCGGAACGAGTGGTAATGCAGGCAAGGGCGGCACCACAAGCCCCGGGACACGTCAAGGCACGACCGGCGGCAGCTCCAGCGGTGGCGGTGCGCGCCCTGGTGCGGGCGCTGGCCAAGGTCCAGGCAATGCGGGCGGTTGGCCGAGCACCACCGGCGGCGCGTCCGGTGGCGGCCGTAGCAACGGCAAGCCGAGATAGCCTTTTCAAATACCGGCCAAAACGGTATTTGACCGGTGCAGCGTGGCGGGCCTGGCTTTGTTCAGCACCTGCCAAGCTGGATCTGAAATCCGACTTCACCGCAGCGCTCTCGTCATGGACGTTACATCCGGGAAAATCCCGTATGTACCACTCAACTGGCGCCGAACCGAGTAGCCGGAAAATCTTCCTGCTACCACAGCGTGCGCATCCGCGATTTGTGACCCACTTAAAGTGGGTCGCAAGGGCATCGAGTTTCGCTACCCCCTTGACTGGCACGGCGTCGGCCGATCTTGCTCGCGTTTCAAACGTGACCAAGGAACCATCGCAAGGGGGCGCTATTCCTGCACCCCCTTTCCCGCTCCCCCGTTCTGGGGAGCGGTCTTCATTCGCTGACGTGGGCTGAAAATTTAGCTGACGTTGCACCCGGCGCCGGTGATGCGCGCTCTTTTGCTCACATCTTGGTCGGCAGTGCAGCCGCAGATGCCATCGTGCACCGTGCCTCCAGCATCAAGCCCGCTCCGGGGAAAGCCCGGTACGATGCCGATGCTGACCAGCCCGACGAAATTCGTCGCCTTGGCTGCCACCCCAGTCGAGATGCGCTCAAATTTGAGCGCATCTCGACGGAAGCGCGTGAGGCACACGATAGCTGCAGCGTCCGGCCGACATGCCGTCCAGGGGCTGGACGCCATGCGCCGCAGCGGAATTATGCTGCGCTCAAAAGTGAGCCGCCAATCGTTTTTCCCAGGCTCGCATGGCGGTCACCGGGTCTCCTCACTTCTGAGGAGACCATCGGAAGAACCTGCTCAGATCTGAGCAGGTGTCAGGCGGGTCGGAATTTGCGCTTCCTCAGCAACTTCCGGCGATACCACGATCTGCACCTTCGCTCCGTATCGCTCGATTACCTCATGCAGCAAGGCGCCGGACGATAGCTCGGCAACGGTTGCCGGCTGCCCATCAAGGGCGGCGCTCAGCATTTCTACGATTTCTGCGTTCACACTCCTACCGCTCGCCTTGGCGCGCGCCTCCAAACGTTGGCGAAGTTCGCTCGGCATCCGTAACGGATAGCTGTTTTGCTGTTTTGGTTGCTCCATGTGCGGAGTATGAGATTCTTTTAGGTTGCTCGCAAAGAATCTATTTGACATCTATATATGCTAGATGTCAGAATGAATCTCACTTCTCAATCCTTTAGTGGAATTCTCATGCCGGCCAAAAAGCAAATCTGCACTACGCCACTCCGCATCCCTGTTGAACTGCGCGAATGGGCAAAAGCTCATGCGGCATCGAAAAAATGCAGCCTGAACGCGCTAATGATCGACTTGCTGATCGAACTTAGGGGCGAGACTGAGCAAAAGAAAAACTGAGAAGTAATTGGAACTAATGCGTTTGCTGATGCGGTCAGCAGGGGAGGGTATTGTTTGAAAATTTAGAAGAGAGCCTGACTTTTTGAGGGGCCGGGATTGCAGCCCAGCCCCTCAAGTCATTTACAACCAGCCTGGCGGAACCAGGTAGCTGCGGCCATGAATGTTAGAAGCATTCCGGGCCTTGTGGACAAGTGCACCCTCAGAAAAGAGATACGAAATGAACAGCAACGATGGTATCACCAAGAATTCAAAAAAACAAGCGAGCGCCAAAAATATTATCGAATTACCTATAGCTACTCCAGTCGGATCGCTGAGCTATGAGCCGGGCGCGCAGCTGCCGACACCTCCCCTCTTCGACATCATCGCCGAGGATGGAAGTGTGCTCTGGCATGCGCGCCAAAAGGTCGATGCTCGGCGCCTCATCAAAAATCGCCAAGCGCTACCGGAGCAATATCCGCGCTGGCAAGGGCGCCTGGCGACGCTGCCGGCGAACCTCGCCCCAACTGGGTCGATCAGCACGAAGCAAGACGCGCCGCGCTGCTTCACGGGGTTCCCGCCGGGCGCGCTCGATGGTTGCCAGCCGACGCTGCAATTCCGCGGCGGCTCGCTCGGCTTCGGTGATGATCGCCCTGATGTGATGATCGGCTTCGGTGGTCAGGTGGGCCACATCTCGGCCGAGCTTGCCCTGTTCCATCTGGATCGCTTCATCGAGTCTAGTCGTGCTCAACTCATCCTTATGGCCGGCTATCACTATGGCGTAACGCTGGAATGCCCGACAGTCGACCTGACAGGAGGAATGGCATGAGCACCACCAACCCATACATCACCGATCTCGGCCGCGCCCCGTATGAACTAGCGCACCTGATGCGCACGCTGCCTGTCAGCATGACTGTCGATCACGTCATGACTACTGAGGAACGCCAGAAGGCACAGGCGGCAATCGCACATGCCAGCAACGCCAACTATGCGCTGCTGGCCGGCATGGAGGCTATCGGAAATATCCTCTTCGCGGCAGTCACGAATGAGAACTTCCCGCCAAAAGAAGAGACGCTGTCGAGCATCGCGGCGCTGATCACTCACATGGCTGTTGAGGCCCAGGTCATGCAGGAAACGCAGTCGGACTTGCAAAGCAACCTCGACGTGGATGCGGAGCGCGCTGCCCGGGCCCAGCCGCAAAAAAGGGCCGCGAAGTGACCGCCGCCCCATCCCACTCCACCACCATCAAGCGCCTGGCCTGCCTCGCTGGCGTCGTCGGCGCCCTGCTGGCCGCAATCGAAATCATGGAACCGGCATCACAGCCGGAAGCACTGGAAACCTGCGCCACGCTGGCCAGCGATATCGCGAATGCACTCGCCGACATTGCTGACCTTGGCGCCAGGTAGTTGGTTGCCATGAAGTAAAATGTTTCGCCAGCCCTAGGCTGATCCCTGAATACCCGTTTCCCTGACGGGACGGGCTGGCTTTTTTCTCAGGGGTATTGTGGGATGCCATGATTAATATCGACAAAATTTTTGATGCTCGTAAATTAAAACGCGAACAAAATAGAAAAAAATGGACCGACAAAATAATAAAACTTCAGCGTCGTGTGGATGGACTGGATGATGATGCGGCGGATGCGCGACTTTTAAGACGTGCGCGTTTACTGGAAAAGCGTTTAAAAGTATTTGAGCCCATGCTGTTGGAGTCATGGATGTTGCACGATACATGGACCAAGGATGAGGGCCTCTTTATATTGTGCGATTTAGATCCGAAGCGATCAAGATCAGATGCTTTGGAGGATATTTCATCGGGAAAGTTCAAATCTGGAATTCCTATAAAGACTATCGTCCGACTTGATAACGTCGATTACGGGGCGCCACTAATCAAAGAAATTATGGGTAAGGTTGCGAGTACGCAGGCGCCGTTGACGATTAAAGATAAGTACGAAAATATAAAAAAGCTTTGGAATAGCGGCGAGCATACTCAGGATAGATATGCGCCTGTTTATTTTCTAAGCTGGGCTGTCAGCAAAAAGATAAAGATAACATGGGCCGATTGGGCATTAAGAAAAGGATATGTGACCAAAGAAATGCTGTCACTTTCCGCAGTGCAGTTGGCCTTATTGCGCGAAGCGTTTGTTCAGACAGATGTCTCAATCTCGGCGCCACCTTCAAGCGGAGAGTCTCGGGTCTATTGGCGAATCCTAATCAACGACCGGATTGGCGATATTGATCAGCTCCACGGCGGAAAGGCTGAAGTTACTCAAGTGATTCGATGGCTGAAGGCAAATGGGGGGAAGCGAATCATTGCTGACGAATCAATTGAAAAATTGTATTGGCTGGACGATAATAATGGAAGGCAAGCAGCAGGGAAAAAGTCGATTTCAAACGCAATTTCCGAGGCCAGATCTTCCCGGAAAGTTCCCGCTTAATTTCCCACCTTCCCGTCTAATTTCCCACCTTCCCGGGAGCCCTGTTAATTCCTAATTGGACAGGCAAAGATACATCCATCGGCCAATCACGGCCCTAACCGGATGGATGTATCTCAAAATGGCACAACTCCCTGAAACTGGCTTTCTCCGCATTAAACAAATCATCGGCGACCCCAAATCGGTTCCGCCGACCCCTCCATTAATTCCCGTTCAAAAGACCTGCTGGTGGCAAGGTGTTGCTTCCGGTCGTTTTCCGCAGCCTGTGAAAATGGGCCGGAAATGCACCATGTGGCGCGTGGAGGACATTCGCGCTTTGATAGCTTCGCTTTAATCGGGGGCGGTCATGAATGAATTAATAGAAGATGCTGAGATTCAGCGTCAAGCGTGGCTTGCGGGCTCTGTGTGCAGGCAGTTCATTTCGGCGTTAGAGCGTCCGACCTTTTCCATCGCGGTTATCTACATAACCGGCAGTATCTTGGCGGGGACTATTGAAACCGATTCCGAGGTGATGGCCAATGCAAATCGCATTTACGGCGGCCTGGTTGAAAAAGCTGAGGCTGGCGGCTTTCAAGAGGCGGACATCCTCGCGGTTTATTTCAGAAAGAATCGCTGGACTCCAATGGCAGCGGAATTGGCTACCGAGTTAGTTGAATGCGCCGGTGGTGTCGATGCATTCCTTGACATGTTCGACCTTCTGGCGCGAAGCACGAGCTCGATGGGATTCATCCAATGAAGCCCCGCACCATTCTCAAGTGCACCCTTATGTGGCTGCACGGCCGTGGCCTGGTCTCCGGCGCTACCGTTACCCGCGCCTTCGCGCGCTTCGATCTGTGGAGTGCGTAATGGCTGAAATCTCAAGCCTCCCGATCAACGCCATCAGCATTGACGGCGGCACGCAATCCCGCGTCGCCTTGAATGAGACTACCGTTGCCGAATACGCGGAGGTGATCCGCCTGGGTGGCGAGCTGCCACCGGTGGTCGTGTTCAATGACGGCGCCAGCGATGGCCTTTGGCTGGCCGACGGCTTCCACCGCTTTCACGCGCACCGCGCTGCCGACGCTATGGATATCGCCTGTGACGTGCGAGTCGGCACTAAGCGAGATGCCATTCTATATTCACTTGGTGCAAATGCGAAGCATGGATTGCGGCGGACAAGTGAGGATAAGCGGAACTCAGTCCGAATTCTCATTGCGGACGTCGAATGGGCTGCGATGTCAGAAAATCGTATGGCCGAAATCTGCGGGGTCAGTCGAACATTGATTCGCGCTGTTATCGACGAGTCGCATCTTGCAGAAAAACAAGATAGCACACGTATCGTTGAGCGCAACGGCGTCACCTACGAGCAGAACACCGCCAATATCGGCAAGGCCCCCCTCAAGGGGGAGCTTGCGCCGCCGGCGTCGATCAAAACCGAATTGGAAGCATCTCCGGCCGGCTTGCCTGAAACGCCTTCGAGCGAAATTCGTTCGAAGGCGGTGCCGGCCGCCCAGTCCGACACGCAGGACGAGACACCTGACCTGGCGCAGCTGGCCGACGAGCTGCAAAAAGAAAATGAGGCGTACCAGCGGCAGATCCTGAGCCTGGAAGCCGACGACCCCAAAGTGGAGCTGGTGCGCCTCAACCAGCATCTGGACCAGCTCAATGGCCGGCTGCAGGGTGAGATCAATACCCGCAACGAAGCGCAGAAGATGGTGAAGCACTACGCCACCATCCTGGAGAAAATCCGCAAGGCGCTGAACGTCGAGAGCAACCGCGACATCCTGTCCGCACTGGGGGCCCGATGAACCCGATCAATCTCCGGGACTACCAGAACGCGTCCATCGACGGCCTGCGCGCCAATATCAGGGGTGGCGTCAAAAATCAAATATTGCTCGCGCCGACTGGTGCTGGCAAGACTGTTATGGCTGCATACCTGCTGAACGAGGCACAGGGCAAGGGACGCCGCGCGATCTTCGTGTGCGACCGTATCTCGCTGGTCAACCAGACTAGCGCGACGCTTGACCATTACGGAATTTCGCACGGTGTTTTGCAGGCGCAGCACTGGCGCTTCCGGCCATGGGAAAGGGTTCAGATTGCGAGTGCGGCCACCTTGGCCAGGCGCGGCTGGCCGGAAGCGGACCTGATCATCGTCGATGAATGTCACGCTCAGGTCAAGGACACCATCGAGCGCATCGCCAAGCGCGACGCCATCACCATCGGCCTGTCTGCAACGCCGTTTTCCAAAGGGCTTGGCAGGCATTACGATGCTGTGGTGGCGGTCACGACGACGAACAAGCTGATCAGCAGCAAGTCCCTGGTGCCGTTCCGCGTGTTCGCCGCCAGCGAGCCCGACATGACCGGCGCCAAGGTGGTCGGCGGCGAGTGGGCGGAATCCGAAGCCGCCGACCGAGCCATGCCGATCATCGGCGACTGCGTGGCGGAGTACTTGAGGCATGGCGAAAACAAGAAGTTCATCGCATTCGGCTGCAACGTGGCGCACGCGGCCGAGATGAAAAAGCAGTTCGCGGAAGCTGGCGTGGTGTGCGAGCTGTACACGTTTCGCGAAGGTGACGAATTCCGCAACGAAACCGTCGATGAGTTCCGCAAGCCGGACAGCTACATCCGTGGACTGATCAGCGTCAGCGCGCTCAGCAAGGGTTTTGATGTCTCCGATGTCGAGGTCATCATCATGGCCAGGCCGCTCAAGTCGAGCCTGGCCGAACACATCCAGATCTTGGGGCGCGGCCTGCGCACCCATCCTGGCAAGGAGTCGTGCTTGATTTTGGACCATGCTGGCAACTGCATGCGCTTTTGGGATGCAATGTCGGAGTTTTTCGAGACTGGCGAGGTGGAGCTGGACAACGGCACCAAGAAGGAAAAGGCCAAGCCGAAGCCGAAGGAACGCCAGGCGACAAAGTGCGCCATCTGCCACCACATCCATGAGTGCGCGGCGTGCCCATCGTGCGGCCACGTCCCGGAGCGAAAAAGCGGCGTGCAGCACGTCGCCGGCACCTTGAAGGAAATGATCCACACCGGCGATCAAGTGAGCCTCACGCAGACGCTGTGGCCGCAGCTGTGCCACTACGCCATGGGCGCCTGTGGCGATGACCCGGTGCGGGCCGAAAAACGGGCCCTGGGCATGTTCAAGGGCATGACAGGGCAATGGCCAATGCATGCGAGCTTTCCCAAGGTCCAACGCGTCAAACCGACGCGCGAGACGATGAACCTGATCCGGCGCAACCAGATCGCATTTTCGAAGCGACCAAAATAATGGATTTCAGAGCACAACTTGAAGCAATCGGCTTCATGCCGACCACGGTCGAGCCGGATGGGAAGTGGCATCGTTGCAAGACGGTCGACCATCCGAAGAAGCGCAACGGCGCCTACCGTCTGGCCACTTGCGGCACGATAGGTTTTTACCAGAACCATGCCACCGAAAGCGAGGTCACGACCTGGCGTGCGGGCAGCGAGACGGAGCGACCGGACCCGATGATTTCCCAGGCGCGCATGCGGGAGGCGCTGAACGAGCGCCGCCGCAAGGCCATCAAGGCCACGGAGGATGCGCGCGCCTACTGGCGCACCTGCAAGCCGCTGCGCCACGGCCACCCCTACCTCGATGGCAAGCTGCTCACGATGCAGGGCTGCGCCGGCTTGCGCGTCGATGATGACGGATGGCTGATTGTGCCGGTCGATATAGGCGGCGCTATTGTCAGCCTGCAGCGTATATCCCCTGACGGCTCCAAGCGGTTCTGGAGCGGCGCCAGCGTCAAAGGCGGGTGCTATGTGCTCGACACGCCACGCGCATCAATGACGGCCATTGTCGAGGGTTTGGCGACCGGCCTGGCTGTGTTCCAGTCGGTGCCGAACTGTCGGGTGATCGTGGCGTTCGACTGCGGAAACATGGACCCGGTCGCGCAGCGCCTGGTCATAGCAGGCCTGGCTGTGGTGGCCGCCGACAATGATTACGCTACCGAGGCACGCACTGGTAAGAACCCAGGCCTGGTACACGGCCGCAGCGCCGCTGAGATGATCGGTTGCGGTATTGCCTGGCCCGAGGGGATTGTGGGCACCGACTATGCCGACATGCTGGCCGAGCTGATCGCGAGCGGCCGACAGGCGAACGACGCAGCGCCGCGGCGCGACCAGGTGCGTGACGAAGCGATCATCAAGGCGGCAAAGCATCGCGTGGCGCAGAGCATCAAGCGGGCAATGAAATTCGTTGCCCATCGCCGAAAAGGGGAGAGTGATGGCAGTCATTGAATTTTTGGCGATCAAGAACTGGGATACGTTCCAGCACTACAGCAAACGCAATCCGCCTTGGATCAAGTTGCACAGGGCCATCCTTGATGATTATGCGTTCTGCTCGCTACCTGATGCTGCGAAGGGGCACTTGATGATGCTGTGGCTCTACGGCAGCCAGAACGATGGCAAGGTGCCGAACGATCCGGCATTCCTTGAGCGAAAGCTGTCGTGTCAAAACCTCGACTTGGATATCTTCATTCGAACAGGTTTTTTGATTCCGATGGATCGCGGAAAGATAACGCTAGCACCTACGCATGCAGCTCGCTAGCACCAATGCTAGCGCCGTGCTAGCAACTGACAAGCAACTAAATGTCTATTCTCAGAAGAGCACGCTAGCAGCTTACTTGCAACTCAGAAGATGTTAACGGCAAAAGCAACCCCAAAAGCCGCCATGCGCAGCAAGCTGCTTAAAACCAAAATCAAGGGCAAACCCGAAGCGTCTGACGCGACGGATAAAGGCCCAAAAACTCAAACTTGAGGAAGTGGAAATATGACCAAGCAAGCAATGTTCACCCCAAATGCAGACGGCTACGATATCAGCCCGGCCGGCGTGCTGCTGCTGTGCGCTGATACCGTCTACGGCGACCCGGCCGAGACGACGCCGGCCGGAATTCGCAATGCGCGCGCCATGATGGAATCACTGCTATCCGCTGCACGTGCTGGCGGCTACACCCAAGGCGACGTGTTGCAAACGCTGCTGGCGCGCAAGCAGATCGATCGGCGCGTGATGGATATGGCCCAGGGGGCCTGCGACGCTGCTGGCGCTGCGCGTCTGGCAGTGGCGATGCGGGATGCTGGCCTGGGCCGCAAGTAATTTCACGCTTCATTGGCACGGGCGCCGGCGGGCACCCAATTGAACCGAAGACGACACAGGAAGACAATATGATTCGAGAATCAAAATTACCCAGCAGGCGCGCAGTATCGAAGCGAACCGCGTACACATTGGCGACCTTTGCAGCGGGCATTTTTATCGGCTGGTACGCTGGCGTAGACCTGCTTGAGCGCGGGTTCTGGCCAGCGCTGACGCTTTACTCGTCATTGGGCGCGGGATTGATTGTCTGGACGTCTCCAGGCTGGAAATGGGTAGGGAGCGACAAATGAGCGTAATCCAGAAATATACCAGCGCCCTCGGATCATCGAACTTGCGCGACGACGCCCACCACCACAGCACCGAGGTGCTGGCCGCCGCAGCACTGTGTCGCGACCTGGGCACAGCGCTGTTTCGCGTGAAGTTCGCCGGCGACGCCACCAGCTACCCGGCGCTGCTCGACGCCTGGCGCGAGATCGTGAAGACAAAGGCAGGGCACAGGACGTGGCCGGCCGACGTGAGCCCGGCCAAGGTGGCGCGCCTGTCGCTGGATCACTGGCTGAACGACGTGTGCCCGGCCTGCACCGGCCGCGCCTACGAGCCGGTGCGGGGCCAGACGACAGTGATGTCGGACATCGCGTGCCGCGCATGCGCCGGCAGCGGCACGCGCGCCGTGCAGGCACAGCACAAGATGCTGCACCTGGTCGAGGACATGGTCGAAGCGCTCAACGCCATGGCGGCGCACGCTGCAGGGCAGACTATGAAGCGCTTGGCTCAAGAGATTGAACTATAAGGTGTAGACTAGACTGCATTGATCCATCAATTTTCTGAAATCTACACGGCGGGAATTTAGCGTACATTTGCAGGGGGATAAAATGGTAAATGATCTATCTCGCGCTGACGTTCTTGAGCATGCCGGTAAGAAACTTCGGGCGCAGTACGGTGACAAGGCCATACCTCGCAAAGAAATTGTCGAGGAGGCATGTAAAAATAGCAATTACACCGAGTCGAGTATCTTGCCTTCGGACTTCTGCTACAACTGCTTGAATAAAGATCCAGCCTCAGCATCTATGGCTAATGCAATGTTTGTCAAAGTAGATCGTGGATGGTATGAGTTTTTGGGGAGGGGGCAGTCGTATTCCGGAGAAGTCACCTGGACTCCAAAAGGTAAGTCGGCTCGACCAGTAGGCGCGTGGGTTGACGGGTATTACCAGCCATATGCCAGTAAACCCTGAATCGTCATTGCTCTGACAGGTCTGAGGACAGGCAATCGATCACTATGGGTTTATGATATTTTCTGCGAACTGTTCGTAAACACAGTATATAATTGACGCACTGCGCGCCTTACGATTCATCCAGCGCGCATAATTCAAGCCAAGCGCTACGGCGCGACGCAGGGCAGCGGCAGACCTGAAGCCGAGAGCGTTGATGCTCCTTCACGCCCGAACAAAAGCCCGCCTCGTCATGAAGCGGGCTTTTTATTTTTAAGATGATGTTTTTGTGTAAACATCTTTAGCAACGGAGTTATACTGGGTAACCTCAACATGACCCGGATACGTGCGATGCCATATTCTTATGGAGACCCTTCTTTGTATAGCCGCACTGCTGTACGGCGGGCGGGTGAGCGAACGGCGCAAGATGTTGGTACCGAGATCGATGAGAAAATTATTACGAACTGGAGGAATTCCCACGCCTTCGTTCTCACCACGTTTCGAAATACTTTGCGTCGGTACATTGGCGAGCAACCCGTCATTTTCGCTCAGCGCCTTAAGCGTTTAAATACGATTATCGATAAATTGAAAACTGGACGGGCCAAAGATTTATCGAGTATGCATGACCTAGCTGGCTGCAGACTGATCTTTGATTCCGTCGAGGAGTTGAGAGAGTTTCGAGCGCGCTTTCACCAGAGCCGCGCGAAGCATGAGCGCCTGCAACAGGACAAATACGACTACATCGATTTCCCTAAGCCCACTGGCTATAGGGGTATTCACGACGTTTTTCAGTATCACGTCAATGCGAGCACCGGAAGCATTTATAACGGTCTGCGGATAGAAATACAGTACCGCACAAAAGCACAGCATGCCTGGGCCACGGCGGTCGAAATTAGCGATATTCTGGATGGCCATCGAATAAAATTTGAAGTCGGAGTTAACGTGCGGCGCGAACGACTTTTTGTTCTCGCAAGTGAATATATCGCGAGGACCAAAGAGGGTATTTATGGCCCATGCCCTGATCTCGCCGATTTAGAACTTGTAACGGAAATAAAGGCACTCGAGGCAGATCTGCATATTATTGCCAACTTACGTGCTGCAAGGAAGAGCAACCTAGAAATTCCTCGAAAGAAAAATATCGTTCTTCATTTTTCGGGTGATGATTTGAAAGCATATGGCTGGGTAGAGAGTAAGGGGGCGCTTAACTTTCGCGATCTCATTGAGAAGCAGCATCCGGCAGATGATGTTGTATATGTTAGCGGCGCTAACCCAGCCGCCATCGCAAATGCATTCCGAAACTATTTTAAAGATGCTGCCGATTTCGTCGACATGGTATCGCCGGCGCTTGAGTAGATCCGCAGATAACAAGAATTACCGAGACATACTATTTGATCCGGCTTTGGCCGCCAGCCGCACCATTGCGCTGGCGGCTTTTCTATTTGAGGTATCACGATGCACAGTAGCTTCCTGCAAAACGCCGCAGGGCATGACTTCACTATCTTGGACGCTGCAACACTGCGGCCGGTAGATTCCAAGCGACGCCTGGACTTTGCAGCATGAAGCGACGCCACTACCGAGACATGATCGTCCGCGCCAGCCAAGCCGGCGACATGTTCCGTATCGACCAGCTGGCCATGCAATTGGCCAGGGCCGAAGAGGCACGCCGACTGCTGCAGGCGCTGACCCATTGCCCAACATGCGCTGCTAGCGCGGCGGCGCGCCTAGCGCCCGAGGCAAGCGATGATGTTGCTGGTGCCTGATGGCGCCGCGCCTCACCACGCTGAAGTCTAAGCTGCAGACACTGCCGGGCCGCATGGTCACTGTAAGCGCGGACTCGTGGCGCTCTGGTAAAGAAAGCAGCACCGCGCGCGGCTACGGCTACAAATGGCAGCAAGCCCGCGCCGCCTACCTGGTGAAGCATCCGTTCTGCGCTTACTGCCTGCGTGATGCTGGTATCAGCTACGAGCAGGATGCGGTGGCCATCGGCCTGGCATGTATGACCAAGGGCATTGGCCTGCCGCACGCCCAGGTGGTGGACCATATCGATCCGCACCGCGGTGACATGACGGTGTTCTGGGATTCGACCCGGTGGCAGTCGTTGTGCACGACGCACCACAGCCGCGACAAGCAGCGCGAAGAAGCATTGGGTATATGAGAGGTCAGACTCTTGGTCGAGGCGCCATGAGGCCGTGGTCAGGCCGTAGGCGCATCACCGAAGCGATAGGGGAGGGGCGGGGTAAATCTCTGGAGCCTTTGCCGCTCTAGACCGCATGTACCCCATTCGCAGATTTTATTTCCCCTTGAGGACTATGTTAATGGCTTTAACAGGCAAAAAGCGGGTGTTCGCCGATGCCGTTTTGGCCGGCCGCTCCAATAAGGAAGCTGCAATCGAGGCTGGCTACAGCGCAGCTACGGCATCAGCGGCAGGATCGCGTCTTGTTAAAGAGTTGCCAGTAGCTGCGTACATCGCGGGTCGCAAATCAGCCCATGCCGCCGCACCAGGTGCAGCGACGAAATTGCCGGCACCGTCATCGGGTGATGAGGACATAGACCCGCTGAACGGCGCGCACTACGTTGACCCAAAAGACTTCTTGGGCGCCGCAATGAATGCGCCGGAACTGGACATGCGTCAACGCATCGATTGCGCCAAGGCGCTGATGCCCTTCGAGCACCAGAAGTTGGGTGAGGGCGGGAAAAAGGGCGAGAAGCAGGCGGCCGCGAAGACGGCGGCGAAAGGGAAATTCTCCCCAGCCGCTCCGCCAAAGTTGGTAGTGAGCAATAAATGATGACGCCAGAGTGGTCGACAGCATGCCCCGATTGGGCTGACCGCCTAAAGTCTGGACGCTCGATCATTCCGCCGCCAATCTTCCCGGAAGAAGCAGCGGCTGGGCTGGCCGTGCTGCGTGAGCTGCGCATCGTCGATGCGCCAGGATCCCCGATGATCGGTGACGCCTGCGCGCAGTGGGTCTTCGACCTGGCCGCATCCATCTTCGGCGCCTATGACTCCCGTGAGGGGTCGGAGACGGAGGGGCGCCGACTGATAACGGAATGGTTTGTGCTGGTCCCGAAAAAGAATTCGAAATCGACAGTTGCCGCAGCGATCATGCTGACCGCGCTTATCCGCAACTGGCGCGAGTCGGCCGAGTTCACTATCCTGGCGCCGACGTTGGAGGTGGCAAATAACAGCTTCGCGCCGGCCCGCGACATGGTGCGCAAGGATGAGGCGCTGGAAGACCTGATGCAGGTTCAGACGCACGTCAAGACGATCACCAGCCGTCAGAACAACGGCACGCTGAAAGTGTCGGCCGCCGATTCGAACACGGTCAGCGGCAAGAAGTCGGTCGGCACGCTGATCGAGGAGCTATGGCTGTTCGGTAAGCAGGCCAACGCCGAGAATATGCTCCGAGAGGCGACCGGCGGCCTAGCATCGCGACCTGAGGGTTTCGTCATCTACATCACCACGCAGAGCGACGACCCGCCGGCCGGTGTCTTCCTGCAAAAACTACAGTATGCGCGCGACGTCCGCGACGGCGTGGTGGTCGACAAGCAGTTCGTGCCGATCATCTACGAGTACCCGGAAGACATCATCAAATCGAAGCAGGACCGCAAACCGGCCAACTTCGGCATGGTCAATCCGAACATCAATTACTCGGTCGACCGCGACTTTCTCGAACGCGAGATGCGCAAGGCGGAAGTGGAGGGTGAGCACTCGGTGCGCGGCTTCCTCGCAAAACACCTGAACGTCGAGATCGGCCTGATGTTGCGGTCGAACCGCTGGGCCGGCGCCAACCACTGGGAGGCGGCCGCGCTGCCAGCGCTTTCGCTGGAAGAATTGGTCGACCGCTGCGAGGTGATCGACCTGGGCATTGATGGCGGCGGGCTGGATGACTTGCTCGGCTTCGCCGCAGTAGGTCGATGTGCGACGACGCGCCACTGGTTCGCATGGACGCACGCCTGGGCTCATCCTTCGGTTCTGGAGTTGCGCAAGTCTGAAGCGGCCCGCCTCCAGGATTTCGAAAAGGATGGCGACCTGACGATGGTAGGGAAAATCGGTGACGACGTGACTGAGTTGGTTATGTTCGCCGCCCAGGTTTGGATGACCGGCAAGCTCGACAAAATCGGCGTCGACCCTGCTGGACTCGGAACGATCCTGGACATGTTGGAAATGGAGGGCATCCCATCCGAGATGATCGTAGGTATCAAGCAGGGTGCGGTGGGGCTAAATGGAGCCATCAAGACAACCGAACGGAAGTTGGCGGCCGGCGAGCTTTGGCACGGCGGTCAGCGCCTCATGAACTGGTGCGTCGGCAACGCCAAGGTGGTGGCAGCCGGAAACGCGGTCACGATAACTAAACAGTCCAGCGGCTCGGCAAAGATCGATCCGCTCGCCGCCTTATTCAATGCTGTGACGCTGCTGGCGCTCAATCCCGCCGCTACAGGTTCCTCTTTCTGGGATAAATAATGAGATTTTTTGGAATGCTGTTCGGACGCAAGGCGGCCGCGCTGACGTACGACCAGGTCGCGGGCCTGATTGACGGCACGGGTGCCAGCCGCTTCGCCGGCGTGACCGTTACCGCAAAGACGGCGTTGCAAGTGTCGACGGTGTTGGCGTGCGTGAAGGTCATTGCCGATGGCTGCGCCACGCCGAAGCTGCACGTGTACCGCGAGGGCAGTGACGGACGACGTCAGAAGGCCACAAACATCCCGGAATATCGCCTGCTGTCGCGCCGGCCAAACGAATGGCAAACCTCATTTGAGTGGCGCCGCCAGATGACGATCCACGCCGCCCTGACCGGTACCGGCCTGTCGATCAAGGTCCGTGGGGACAACCGCCGCGTTCGCGAGCTGATCCCTGTGCAGCCCGGCAGCTGGAGCATGACACGCAACTCTCGGTACGAACTGGTGTATCGGTGCTGGGACCAGTTTGGCCTGATCGGCGAGTTTGGTCCGGATGATGTCTTCTTGCTCAACGGCGTGCAGTGGGATTGGACGGAAAGTCTCAATGCCGTCGCACTTGCACGGTCCGCTATTGGGCTTGCCATGGTGACGGAGCAGAGCCAGGCGGCCATGCATGAAAACGGCTTGCGCCCCAGCGGCACCTATTCCGTGGAAGGTAGCTTGAACGAGGAGCAGCACGGGCGCCTCACTAACTGGATCAAGAGACAGGCCGGCGCACGCAATGCCGGCACGCCGATGGTGCTGGACCGCGCCGCGAAGTGGATGAGCACTGCGATCTCCGGCGTGGACGCGCAGCATGTCGAGACCCGGCGCCTGCAGATCGAGGAGATTTGCCGCGGCTACGGCGTGTTTCCGATCATGGTCGGGCATTCGGACAAGTCGGCCACCTTCGCCAGTTCCGAGGCTTTCTTCGCCGCGCACGTCAAGCACACGCTGGCGCCGTGGCACGAGGCATGGACGCAGCGAATAGACGAAATGATGCTGGACGGAGCCGGCCCGTTGTTCGCTGAGTTCGACACCAGGTACATGACAGAGGGCTCCATGAAGGACCGTTCGCAGTGGGCGAGGACGATGTCCGAGATGGGCATCTACACCCGCAACGAGATCCGCGACGAGGAAGGTAAAGACCCGCTGCCCGGCCTTGATGAACCACTCACGCCAATGAATATGACCAGCGGCCAGAAAGGAAAGAAAGATGATGCAGATCCCGAAGCTTGAAGTGCGCCACGCCGCCGGGGGCCGGCAAGTGCGATCGTTTGCACTCCAGATCAAGGCTGCCGGCACCGACGGCTCGGTCGAGGGTTACGGCTCGGTGTTCGGTGTGCGCGACAACTACGACGACGTGATTGTGGCCGGCGCCTTTCAGGCATCACTTGCAGCTCACCGCGCCGCCGGCACCATGCCCGCGATGCTATGGCAGCACGACGCGACCGAGCCGATCGGCATCTGGACCGAAATCGTCGAGGATGCCAAAGGCTTGCGCATGAAGGGCATGCTCGCACTGGACACCGCGCGCGGCAAGGAGGCGTACGCGCTTTTGAAAATGGGTGCCCTGAACGGCTTGTCGATCGGCTTCATGTCGAAGAAGTGGTCTTATGAGGGCGATCTGCGCATCCTGGCGGAGGTGGACTTGTGGGAGGTGTCCATGGTCACCTTTCCGGCCAACGAAGCTGCCCGTATCACCAGTGTGAAATCCGCCGGCGAGGTGTCGGCACCAAAAGATGCTGAAAGGATCCTGCGTGATGCTGGATTCAGTAAGTCCGACGCCACGGCCCTCGTGTCGCGCGTCATGCGGATGGGAGAGGAGCGGAGGGATTCCGCCAACTCGACCGCCAAAGCGATGGGCGCAGCAACCCGCCTTCTCTCCTCACTCAATTCTTGAAAGAAAAACATGAAAAAGAATATCATTGGCGCCACTCTGGTTGCCACCATGGCGCTGCACTTCGCCGCCTTCCAGGCCAAGGCCGCCGAGCTGCCGTTCTACGAACAGCGCGACGACCCGAGCATCAAATCGGTCGCCGAAGCCATTGATAAAATCGCCACGGCGTTCGAAGAATATAAGCATACCAACGACCAGCGCATGGAGGCCATCAAGGCCGGCAAGAGCACTGAAGCGCTGGAAGCCAAGCTGGCGCGCATGGATGAGCACATCGAATCGATGACCGACGCCAAGAGCCGGCTGGAAAAGATGGAAACCAAACTGGCTCGCCCCGGCGCCTTTTCCGGCGGCGATCGTGAGCAGCGCGAAAGCGATGAATCGATCGCGTATAAAAGCGCGTTCTTCGACTGGATCCGCGCGCCGAAGGACTCGGGCTGCGAGCAGCGCCTGAGCCAGACCTTCAAGGCGCTGGAATCCAAGGCGGCCGCCGACAGCCGCGAATCGCGCTCGGCGCAGGTAGTGGTCGGCACCAACGCCGCCGGCGGTTACGCGCTGCCCAAGGTTATCGAAAGCGCCATTGCGCGCCTGTCGGTTGATATCTCCCCGATCCGCCAAATCGCCACCGTGCGCACGGTCGGCACCACCGACTACCACGAGCTGTTTGACATCAACGGCGCCGGTTTTGAATGGCTGGGCGAGGGTGATAGCCGCAACCAGACCAACACCGCAGACCTGGCTGAAATTGTGCCCACCTTCGGCATGGCCAGTGCGAAGCCGCAGGCTTCGGAAGAATCGCTGGACGACCTGTTCTTCAATGTCGAGGACTGGCTGATCACGTCGGCCGGCGAATCGATGGCCGGCGGAGAGGGCGCCGCATTCATCTCGGGCAACGGCGTCAAGAAGCCGACCGGCATCCTGTCCGGCCCGGCGCCGGTGGCCACGGCGGACAGTTCGCGCGCATTCGGCACGCTGCAGTACTTCGCATCCGGCCAGGCGGCGGCGCTGCCAACGACTCAGGACGCTTTCCTGGACATGGTCTACGGTGTGCGCGCACGCTACCGCAACAACGCGCAGTGGCTGACCTCGAAGGCAGTGCTGGCCGGCTTGCGCAAGTATAAGGACAGCACCAACCAATACCTGTGGCAGCCGGCGCTGACCGCCGGCCAGCCGGCAACCTTCCTGGGTTATGGCATCACGGAAGCCGAGGACATGCCGGCTATCGCCGCCAATTCCTTCCCGCTCGCGTTCGGCGACTTCAAGGAGGGCTATCTGATCTGCGACAAGGTGGGCATGCGCATCACCCGCGACGAGATCACCACGCCGGGCTTCGTGAAGTTCTACGTGCGCCGTCGCGTCGGCGGCAAGCTGCGCAACACCCAGGCGATCAAGCTGCTGAAAATCGCAGCAGCCTAATCACCAACCGAGGCCCGCTGATGCGGGCCTCTTCAATGGAAGGAATGATGATGAAATTGATCGCAACGCATGCATTCAGTTGGGCGCACCGCGGCGTCGAGGTTGAGCAGTTTGTTGAGGGCCAGAGTATCGAAACGGACGATGCGGACCTTATCTCGGTGGCGCTGGCTGAGGGTTGGGCCAAAGACCCGAGCGCCAAGGCAAAGAACGGCGCCACGAAAAATAAAGAAGCGTAACGGGAAGACCTGCCATGACGAAGACGATTAAGTACACCGGGACCATTGATCGATGGCCAGAGCTTGCCGTTACGGGCGGCCAGGCAATGTGGCGCCTTTCGCAGCAAGAGCAGCGCTCGGACGCGGAAGCGGAGATGCTGCTGCTGACCGGCCAGTTCCTGCTCCTGCAAGAAACGCCTCAGTATCCCATGCATGTCTCGGTTGGCGTTAATCGTGTGGTCACGCTGCCCGAGGGTCAAGTTCTGAATGTCAGCGGCTCTGCCGGCGCGGCTGGCGTGGTGTATCGCCTCGATCCAGTGCTGGGTGGGACGAACTCGCTGCAATCGTGGACCATCGGCGCTGGCGCGCTGGCGCCCATCGGGCCGTATGCCGGTGAGCAGCGCTTTCTGGTGACTTGTTCGGCGGGGAGTGTGGATGCGTCGATGATGGCAGCGGTGTTGGGCGCGCCGCGCGTTGTAAAAAATGTGGCAGGGCTTGCTGACAGTGCTGGCGCGCTGCTGCCAGCAACGGGCCCGGCCGGGGTCTTGAATTTCAATCCCGCTCGAATGCGGAAATGGTGCGCTGCTAAAGCGCGCGTGCTGTCGAAGTCCGGCCGTGGCGTCGTCGCCCTGATGGGGGATTCTCGTACTACAGGATTTGGCGCGGCAGGCACCGCCAATTTTGTCGGGGCCCGGGCAAAGAACAGGGCTGCGCAACTTGCAGCGATTTTGAATGCGCAAGGCCTGCCCGCTCATACAGACAGTTTTTTCTGCGATGGCAATATCAATTCGGTAGGCGCTACCGTGCCCCAATACGATCCACGCATCACCATGGGGGCGGGCTGGATCAACAGCGGCGCTTTCAACGTCGTGCAGTGGACGGGTTTTGGCATCGCGTTCTCGAACCTGACAACGTTGAATGCAATGACGTTCACTCCTGACAACCCGACCGACACGGCGGACGTCTATTACTTGACGCGCCCAGGCTTCGGCTCATTCACGATCAGCGTGGGCGGCAATGTCATTAAGACCGTAGATGCCAACGTGGCGCAGAGCATCAAGAAGGAGACCGTGACGTTTCCGCGCGGCGCGAATACCATCACGTTTATGCCCGTGGCGCTGGGCTCTGGGGTGTTCGTTTATGGCTGCGATTGCTATGACTCGACGATGCCAAAGATTTCGGTGTGGACGCTTGGAAATTCCGGTGGCGGCGTGGCCAACCTGATTTACAACACCTATCCATGGGAGGGCACGCAGCCCTTCAAGCTTGGCGTGATGACACCCGACGTCGTCATTCTCGATATCGGCGTCAACGATGCCAACAGTGCGATGGCCCTTGCCACGTACTCGCAGCGTCTCACTACCATTGTGGACAACGTGCAGACAGGCGGGAGCAATTGCATTCTCAGCACATTTTTACCAGCGAGTCTGACTTCCTGGCCAAGAGCGGCACCGCCTCTGGTCCAACCGTACTGGGATGCGATCACTAGCGTTGCGCTGGCAAAGGGCCTGCCGCTTATTGATCACGCATCACGTTTCGGCTCGTATGAGCTTGCCAATCCACTAGGCTTATATGCAGACACCCTGCATCAGAATGGTGTGGCGATGGCAGATCAGGCCCAGGTTGATGGCGCAGTATTGCTTGCGGCATAAGAAAAAGCCTGCTTCTGAAAACTTCTGTGCAGCAAGTGGCTGTTATTAATAAGGGTATCCATGCTCATCACTGAAACCGGCGCCGGCCTGTCCGACGCTGACTCCTACGCCAGCATCGCTGCTGCAGACGCGCGTTGCGCCAGCCTGGGCCTGACCACCTGGGCGGCGCCATGACCGCTATTCGCATCACGCCGCCGGCCACACTTCCGGTTAACCTCGCCATGGCCAAGGCAAACATGCGCGTCGACGGTGACGATATGGATGTGCTGATCACGTCGTGGATCAAGGGTATCGTCGCCGTGCTTGAGCACGAGATCGACCAGTGTTTGATTGAGCAGACGTGGCGGGTGACGCTCGACTGCTTCCCTGCGGCGCTCAAGTTGCCGCATCCAGTTATGTCGGTCACGTCGGTAAAGTATTTCGATGTCAGCGGCACCGAGCAGACGCTGGACCCGGCGGCCTATCGCCTGTGCCGTGCGCGATACCAGTCGCACCTGATGCCGGCGCGCGGCGGCGCCTGGCCGGCCACGCTGGCCGACGCTGACGTGACTGTCGAGCTGGTATGCGGCTACGGCGCGGCACCGGCGGATGTGCCGGAAAACGTCCAGCTCTACATCCTGGCGAAGTTGGTCGAGCAGTTCGACCCGGCCACACGCCTGGAGCGCGACACCGTGCAGTCGGCGTTCGTTGAGCGGCTGCTGGACGCCTGCCGGAGCTACACATGAGTCTCGGCGCACGGCTCAATAAGCGCATCACGCTGCAAGTCATGGGGTCGACCCAAGATGCGGCAGGCCAGCCAGTCGCGGCCGACTGGGCAAACTTCATCGCTGACGGTGACGGCAAGCTGTGGGCCGAGGTCCGCGACGTCAGCGGCCGCGAGTTCGTCGCCGCCGGCGCCACGCAGAACCAGGTGCTGACAACGATCACCATCCGGTACCGCGCCGGTGTACTGCCGAAGATGCGCGCGCTGCACGGTGCCGACGTCTACCGCATCGAGGCGGTGCTGGGGCAAGACCTGCGCACGCTCGCGCTGATGTGCTCGCGCGGGGCGCCATGAGCTTCAATATCAATCTGGCCGGGCTCGACGCGTTGCGCGAAAAGCTGCGCGCCTATGGTGAGGCCATAAAGGACGAGGTCGCCATCGAGGGCGCCGCCGGCATGGGTCTGGTGATCTACGAGGAGGCCAGGTCCAGGGCGCCAATCTCGGTAGGTGCCCATTATTTTCACGGCAGCCAGTTCAAGAAAAACGGCACCAAGTACCTATTTCAGCCTGGGACCTTGAAGAATGCAATTTACCGCGTATTCTCCCCGGAAAAATCAAGCGACACGTTGAAAATGTACCGCGTGAGCTGGAACCACACCAAGGCACCGTATGGCGCCATGGTCGAGTACGGCACCTCGCGTGCGCCGGCAAAGCCGTTTATGCGCCCGTCGCTGTCGCGGCTGAATGACGCGATAGCCAGCGGCAAGACGCGCATGGCTAAGAAATTGGATGAAATACAGGGTCGACAATGAGTATTGACATTGCACTATTTGAAGCGCTGCGGGGCTTAGTTGCCGACCGCGTCTATCCCGACCTTGCGCCCGATGATGCATCCCGTCCGTATATCACCTATCAGCAGGTGGGCGGCGATGCCGTCAATTTCGTGGAGAGCACCATTCCGGCGAAGAAAAACGCCCGCATGCAGATCAACGTGTGGGCCGATACGCGCATCCAGGCGACCGCCATGGGCGGCGCCGTCGAGGACGCGCTGCGCAGTCTGATTGCCCTGCAGCCATCCGTCTTAGGCGCCGCTATTGCGACCTACGACGACGAAACGAAGTTGCGCGGCACCATGCAAGATTTTTCTCTCTGGATCTGACGATATGCCGACATCTCTTGCTGGCAGCACGTTTGCTGTATCGCGGTCGACTCCCGCCGACGCGACCGCCGCCGGGTTCGCCGCGTTAAGCTTCACGCAGATTAAAGGCGTCAAGGTGGTGGGCGAGGTTGGCACGCAGTACGCCACGTCCACGCGAAATTACATCGGCCTAGCTCGGCCATACCAGGCTATGTCCGGCCTGGCTGAGCTGTCACTGCAGGTCGAACTGATCCGCATCGCCGACGCTGGCCAGGACATGCTGCGCACCCTTGTCGGCTTGGAGTCAGCATGCAGCTACCGCGCGACGCGGCCAGACGGCTCGCTCATTTACTTCACCGCCCAGGTCAACGGCCTGATGAACGGCGGCTTTACGTCGGGATCGATCGCTGAGCAGAAATGCAATATGGCCGTGCTCAGCAAGGTCATCGAAGTCGATTAAACAAACAGCAGAATTTATAGAGGCCAGCCTAACCCGCTGGCCTTTTCTCTTTGAGCCGCCCCAGGAAACTCGGGCGGTTTTTTTACGCCCGTGAGGGTCACCACTCTCGGTCAAGCGACCGGAAAGGCTTTACATATGTCGATCTCCCTGCCTAACGGCGCAACGCTGAAGCTGGCCACTGTGTACGGCTCGGCCATTTCCATCACGGCAGCAAGCAATGCTAGCCCGGCCGTTCTCACCGCTGCCGCCCACGGCCTGGCCAATGGCGACCTGGTCGAGGTTACCTCTGGCTGGTCCCGCATCAACAACCGCATCTACCGCGTCAGCCTGTCGGCGGCGGGCACCTTTACCCTGGAGGGCCTGGACTCGTCCAACACCACGACCTACACGCCAGGCGGTGGCGTCGGCTCGGTGCGTAAGATCACCACGCTGACGCAAATCACGCAGATTCTGGAGACCACCAGCTCCGGCGGAGAAATGGGCTTCACCGAGGTGTCGCTGCTGGAAAACGACTTCTCGACCCAACTGCCTACCCAAGCAAGCGCGCAGTCGATCGCCATTTCCATCGCCGATGATCCGACGCTGGCCGGCTTCATTGCCGTGAAAGCGGCCGCCGAAACGCGCAGCCCGCGTGCACTGGTCGTTACCCTGCCGAACAACTCCGTGATCCTCTACAACGGTATTGTCTCCCTGGATGAAACGCCGTCGCTGACGAAGAACTCGATCATGGCCGTCAAGTCCACGTTCTCCCTGCAGGGCCGCCCGGTCCGCTACTGATCAAACGCAGTAACCAGCAGTTCTCCCAATGCCGCACGAGAAATCGCAGCGGCATTTTTTACGCCCGCCTGGTCGCACCTTGCGGGTCTTTTTCTTCCCTTGAAAGTACAAAATGGCAAAGCCAAAATTCAGCCTGACCGCATCCCCAACCTTCAAAGTCAAAGTGTCGATTCCAGTGGCCGGCGGCAAGCCTGTCGACGTCGAATTCACCTTCAAGCACCGCACGCGCGAAGCGTTCAAGAAATTCATCGAAAGCCTGACCGACCGCGAGGACGTGGACGTCATCCTGGACATCGCCAGCGGTTGGGATTTGGAAGATGCCTTCGATGCCGATTCGCTCGAAGAGTTGGTCGAAAACCACATCGGCTCCGGCGTCGCCATCATCCAGGCCTACATCGGCGAGCTGACTGCAAACAAAGTAAAAAACTAAAAGACGTCGCCACGGCGATGTACGAGCCAGCTCCGAACGCGGAGGAGCTGGCCGCCTTCGGCCTGACTGCCGAGGACGTGGCGGCGGACCCCGTGGACATTTGGCCGGACAACGTCGCGGCCTTCCAAATCTTCTCGTTCATGGGCACGCAATGGCGCGTCGGTGGCATGGGCGGCGCAACCGGCCTTGACTACAACGTGATGTACCGAAAGATGGATCGTCTTTCGCTGTCACCTGCCGACTACGACGATCTGGAAGCCGACCTTCGAATCATGGAGGCGGCGGCGCTGGATTGCATGCATCAGAAAACATAGCCGCCTTAGGGCGGTTTTTCATTTGGAACCCTATGACAAATACGATTGGCGGCGCGACCATTGAGTTGGCGGTTGATTCCAGTGGCGTCGAGTCCGGCCTAGATCGCGTGGATGGTGCTGTCAAGCGCACCGGCCGCACGCTCGACAGCCTGCGCACCCAGGGCGGTGGCGCACTCGACAGCATTGGCAACGGCGGGGCAGCGGCCGCCAATCGTGTTGATGCCGCAACCCGAAATATTGCTGGTGCGGTAGAGCGAGCGAATGCCGCTTTGATCTCCGGCAAAAAGTCGGGTTCTGAATATTTCGAAGAGCTGGGCCGCAGTCGTGGCGCGGACATGATGAAGCTGGCTCCGTTGATTGCGCAATTGCGCGAGACGGAGGCGGCCCAACTGCGGGCAAAGGCATCAACAGAGGCCGCCGCAGCAGCCCAGCAGAGCGCGGCGGAAGCGGCGCGCGCGCAAGCGG
The DNA here is from genome assembly GCF_051380935.1 of Janthinobacterium algoris. NCBI lineage: Bacteria > Pseudomonadati > Pseudomonadota > Betaproteobacteria > Burkholderiales > Oxalobacteraceae > Janthinobacterium > Janthinobacterium algoris. The sequence continues at coordinate 626,651 of NZ_JBNYXZ010000001.1, forward strand.
TGGCCCTGCGTGAAGTTGCTCAGGCCCAGGCTGGCAAGGATTCGTATGTCGCCGGCTTGCGTGAGCAAATCGCGCTATATGGTAAATCGACCGAGGAAGTGTTGCGCTACAGGGCCGCACAAGCTGGCGCCGCTGAGGCGGCCGGTCCGCTGATTCTGCAATTGCAAAACATGCGCGCGGCGCATGAGGCTATCACGGAATCGACACGCCTGGAGGCTCAGGCGCAGCGCCAAGTCGCACAGGCCCAGGCGAATAAAGATGGATTTCTGTCGGCCCTGCGCGAGCAAGTCGCGCTACACGGCAAGTCGGCGGAAGAGGTTATGCGTTACCGTGCCGCGCTGGCCGGCGCCGCAGCCGACGCGGAGCCGATGATCCAGGCGATTACACGCATGAAGGCTGCGCAGGAGGCGGCAACCGCATCCGCCAAAGCAGCGGCCGATGCTCAGCAGGCCGCCACGCAAGCGCAAGCCAAGGGCGATTCGTTCCTCGCCGGCCTGCGTGAGCAGGTGGCGCTGTACGGCAAATCCACGGAGGAGGTGCTGCGCTATAAAGCTGCGCAGGCTGGCGCCGCGAATGCTGCCGAGCCACAAATCCAGAAATTGCAGCAACTCAAGGTAGCGCAAGAGGCCGTGACGGAGGCCGCCCGCCTGGCAGCAGCGGCGCAGCAGCAGGCCGCCCAGGCCCAGTCCAACCGCGACACCATGCTGGCTGGACTGCGTGAGCAGATCGCCTTGTATGGCAAGTCTACCGAAGAAGTGTTGCGCTATCGCGCCGCCCAAGCTGGCGCCGCCGGCGCGGCCGAGCCTTTGATTCAAGAGCTACAACGCCAGAAAGTGGCCCAGGATGCGGTGACGGAAGCAACCCGGCTCGCCGCCGCCGCTCAGCAGCAGGCAGCTCAGCAGCAAGTTGCCGGCACGGCGATGGTGAGCAGCTTGCGCGAACAGATCGCACTGTACGGAAAAACCACCGAAGAAGTCTTGCGTTACAAGGCAGCCCAGGCTGGTGTTGCTGGCGCAGCCGAGCCGCACATTCAAGAGCTGCAGCGCCTCAAGCTTGCCGAGGATGCCGTTACGGCAGCGGCGAAAGCAGCAGCCGAGGCGCAGCGCCAGGCTGCTACGGCACAGACTGGCCGTGACTCCTTCGTCGCAGGCCTCCAGCAGCAGGCCGCAGCTATCGGCAAAAGCCGCTCGGAATTATTAGAATTGCAAGCCGCTCAGATGGGCGTGACCGCGCAAGCTGCCCCATTCATCGCGAAACTGCGCGAAGTTGAGCAGGGGCTGAACCATGCAGGTATGTCGGCGCGCGCTACCGCCGCCGCAATGCGTGGCGTGCCGGCGCAGTTCACTGACATCGTCGTCAGCATCCAGGGCGGGCAAAATCCGCTGACTGTGCTGCTGCAGCAGGGTGGGCAGCTGAAAGATATGTTCGGCGGCCTGGGCGCCGCGGCAAAAGCTCTGGGCGGCTATGTGTTTGGCCTGATCAACCCGTACACCATCGCTGCGGCAGCCGCTGCGGTGTTGGTCGTGGCATTTATCCAAGGGCGCAACGAAGCAATCGCCTATAGCAAGGCGCTGATCTTGGCCGGCAACACCGCCACCACCACGTCTGGCCAACTGTCAGACATGGCTCGCAACATCAGCAAGGGTGTGGGCACGCAAGGCGCTGCTGCCGAGGCAGTAGTTGCAATGGTCGCTACCGGCAAGGTCACAGCTGACAACCTGGAGCAATTCAGCGCCACGGCTATCAAGGCTCAGCGCGCGCTCGGCCAAAGTGTCGGCGAGACCGCCGCGCAGTTCGCCGACTTGGGCAAAGCGCCCGTTGCCACGCTCCTGAAATTGGACGAAACATTCCACTTCCTGACGGCCGATATTTACAGTCAAGTAAAGGCACTAGAGCTGCAAGGGCGCACCGTCGAGGCCGGCACGATGGCCCAAAAGGAATGGAATAGGACGCTGGGTGATGTTTCGGGCAAAGTTACAGAGAATCTCGGCAGTCTGCAAAAGGCGTGGAAATGGGTAAGCGATGGAGCGAAGGAGGCGTGGGATTCCATGCTGAACGTCGGTCGTGAGCAAACGCTCGAACAGCAACTTGCCGCCGTCCAAAAGCGCCTGACCACATCAGTTAGCGCGGTTAGTGGCAAGTTGCCCAACGGCCTGACCGCCGGCGCCGAGACACGCAGCCCTGCTTATGCCAAACGTCTGGCCGAAGACCTTGCGCTTGAAGCGGCGTTGAAAGGTCAGATCGCCGCTGAAAAGGCTGCCGTTGCGCCAAAGGAGGCCGCCAACAAACTGCGAGAGGCTGGCCTGAAATGGGTGCAGGATGAGGAAAAATACCTCACGCGCGTGCAGTTGCGTGAGCAGGAGATCGCGAAGATGCGTGCGCAAGGCGCCGCTGCTGGCGTCTCACAAGCCGAGGTCGACACGCGCCTCGCCGCCATCAAACTCCGATACGCCGATACCTACAATATCGCCATCGACACGCAAATCGAATTGCTGAAACGTCGCGGCGCGGTAGAGGAAGAGGCGGCCAAGCGCTCCATGGCGACGCTGGGCGCAGATCGCGCCGCTGGACTCGCTACCAGCCTGCTGGCCGAGTTCGCGTATGCGGACGCGGTCGCGAAGCTCGATCAGGATGCATTGGCGCGCAAAAGGGCGCTGCTGGTCGCGGAGCTTGCGCTCACGGCCGCCAAGCCGAATAGCAAGAAAGAGCAGGCGGGCCTGAGCGGCGCGATTGCCGAGTTGGATGGCCAAGCGCTATCCCGCACGCAGCAACTGAAAAATGATATCCGCGTTCTTGACATCAAGGACACCAAGCAGGCCGCAAACAATCTCGCCGACCTGGCGGACAAGCGCGCCACCGACTTGCAAGCGCTCCAAGCTCAATTGCAAGCGCAGAAGGATGCCAATATCCTGATCGGCCTCAGTGCGATCGAGGTGAATAAATTCAACCAGGCGCTGACCGAAGAAGCTGCCGCACGGCTGGAAAACCAGGCGAACATCATCGGCGGCAACGAGGCGCGCGCCGCCGAGGCGGCAACAATGCGCGCAAGCGCTGTCGTCATGCGCGAGCTGGCCGCTGAAAAAGTGCGCGGTGTCGGTTTGAGCGCCGGTACCGATGTCGCCAAAGCCAAGGAGCTGCTCGACATCCTCGTCGCCGTCGATAACGCAGCTAAGCAGGCTGCGCAGGGCATGACTGAATCGTTTGGCCGTGTCGGTTCCGCCATTGGCGGCCTGACCACGGCGCTGACCGGCTACGCGGTGCAGCAGCAGACGATCGCCGCTCAACTGGCATCCATCAAGGCCGATCCGAAAAGTGGCGCCGACAAGATCGCCCAGGCCGAACTGGCTGCAACGAAGTCGTCAGCAGCAGCCAAGGTCAAATCGTACGCAGATATGGCAACTGCGGCAAAGGGCTTCTTCAAGGAAAACACGGCCGGCTATAAGGTGATGGAAGGGGCCGAGAAAGCGTTTCGCGCCTATGAAATGGCGATGGCTGTCGAGTCGATGGTCAAGAAAATATTCTTCAAAGAAACTGAAGTTACAGCCAACTTGGCCTTGAACGGCGCCAAGTTGACCGGCGAGGCGGCCACCACGGCGGCGTCGACCGGCCTGGCCGCAACCGAGGCCAGTGCC